>NZ_AP013294.1:900000-980000 GCF_000829195.1 Bacillus sp. OxB-1
CCTGGTCTTTGGATCATATCGGCCCGATGACGAAAAGCGCGAAAGACGCCGCGTATGTGCTCGAAGCCATATCGGGATACGATCCAAAAGACCCGACTTCGGTACATGTGAATCCGACCCGCTATTCGAATGAATTGACTGGATCCATCAAAGGATTAAGAATTGGAATCAATGAAGACTACTTCTTCCATAATGTCGATTCGGATGTGGAGAAAACTGTCCGCCAAGCGCTCACATCTTTAGAAAAAGAGGGGGCAGTCGTAGAAATCGTCAAAATTCCTGCCTTGGCGTACGCTGAATTCGCCGAACTGATTACAATCATTACGGAAGCGAGCGCCATCCATCATGATAATCTTGTTGCAAGGGAGGAGGATTTCGGAGATGACGTGCGGTTCTTGCTGAAACTCGGAGAAATTCCGTCCGGTGTAGACTTCCTGCAAGCACAGCAAATCCGCATGCAGTTGAATCGCCAATTCAATGAGCTTTTCAAACAAGTGGATGTCTTCATTTCACCGACAACCCCTATTCTGACTCCGAAAATCGGACAAGATATCGTCCAGCTGAACGGTGAGGATGTCGGCTTCCTAGATCATATTATTCGCTTCACGGGGCCGTTCAACTTGACCGGACTGCCGGCGCTTAGCGTTCCATGCGGTTTTGCGAGGAATCTTCCGGTCGGCATGCAGATTGTCGGTCCCGCTTTCCAAGAATCGCGATTGCTCAATGTAGCACATGCGTTGGAACAGATCCATCCGGAATTCCGCCAAACTCCGACAGGGATTGGACAATTGTCGTAATATGATAATGCTTGCGTGATCAGTCATCGCGCAAGCATTTTTTCACGTGGAACTTTTTCATCCAACTACCTGCCTTCATCTGACCCCTAAACTTCATACCAAATTGACACTTTTAAAAATGTCAGTTCTCCCTTAATCTAAATTCATAGAATTTCCGAATAGGGAAGGTGACAGATGATGCAAAAAACAGAGAGTTATTCGCGTACTCGGACAAAAACGTTTGACCTCGTATTGACTGCCGTGTTGGCGGCGCTTGTCCTTGTGTCGACGATGTTATTGAATATAAGGCTGCCCATGGCGATAAACGGCGGCGGCTTGATCCACCTTGGAACGGCGATGCTTTTCATAGCGTCCATTTTATTCGGACCGAAGAAAGGGACCCTCGCCGGGGCGCTGGGCATGGGGCTTTTCGATCTGCTCGGAGGCTATGCGATCTGGGCGCCGATCACGATTGCGGCACGCGGTTTGCAAGGCTATGTCGTCGGGAAGATTGCGTGGTCGAATGGCCGTCAGGGTAATAGCTTCGCGTTCAACTTGATCGCGACGGTTGTCTCCATCCCTCTAATGGTGGCAGTTTACTATATCGGGGAAGCCATCATGTTCAATAGCCTCATCGTTCCATTGGCGTCCATTCCAGGTGACTTGATTCAAAACTTTATCGGACTTGCAATCGCCATTCCGGTTTGCGCGATGCTGAAAAAAACTCCTATCTTTAAATGAAAATGAAAAATGCTTGCGGTGGATGATTCTCCCGCAAGCATTTTTCATTTAGTTAATTATGAGCCAACTCTTGTTGAATTAAACCGAGGGATTCGGCTGTAGAGGCATGAATCTCTTTCAGAAGATCCGGATTTTCCATCAAGGATTTTCCATAAGAAGGGATCATTTCTTTAATTTTCGGTTCCCACTCTTCCATATGTTGCGGGAAACACTTAGCAAGTACTTCAAGCATGACATGGACAGCCGTGGATGCGCCTGGAGAAGCACCAAGGAGTGCGGCAACTGTGCCGTTAGCAGCCGTGATGACTTCCGTGCCGAATTGAAGGGTTCCTTTGCCTGCCTCCGTGTCTTTGATAACTTGTACACGTTGGCCTGCTACGACTAGATCCCAATCTTCGCTTTTCGCATTCGGGATGAATTCCCGTAGCTCTTCCATGCGTTGCTCTTTTGACAACATCAATTGCTGGATCAGATATTTTGTCAGAGACATCTCTTTCGCGCCTGCCGCCAGCATCGTAAACACGTTGCTCGGATTCACGGAAGTGATCAAGTCCATATTGGAGCCTGTTTTCAGGAACTTCGGAGAGAAGCCGGCGAACGGTCCAAAGAGCAATGATTTTTTATTTTCGATGAAGCGTGTATCGAGATGCGGCACGGACATCGGCGGAGCGCCGACTTTTGCTTTGCCGTACACTTTCGCATGGTGCTGCTCGACGACTTTCGGATTATTACATACCATGAAGATTCCACTGACCGGGAACCCGCCGATATGCTTCGCTTCCGGAACTCCCGTCTTCTGTAGCAGATGCAAGCTACCGCCCCCGCCGCCGATGAAAACAAATTTGGCAGAATGGCGATTGATCCCGCTGGAGTTGCGCACTTTCACTTCCCAGGAACCATCGCTCGTCTGTTTGATGTCGCTCACTGTATGTTGATAGTGCATTTCCACACCCTTGCTCTTCAAGTGGTCAAATAGAATACGTGTCAATGCACCGAAATTGACGTCTGTTCCAGTGTCGATTTTTGTAGCCGCGATTGGTTCATTCGTTTGCCGGTCTTGCATGATGAGCGGAATCCATTCCATCAGTTTTTCCGGGTTGTCGGAAAACTCCATCCCTTGGAATAGAGGATTCTTCGTCATCGCTTCAAAACGTTTCTTCAAAAATTCCACATCGTCTTTCCCTTGGACCATGCTCATATGAGGCAATGGCATAATAAAGTCTTCCGGATTACGAATCAGGTTGCTTTTGACCAAGTAAGACCAAAACTGCATTGAAAGTTGAAACTGTTCATTGATATTAATAGCTTTGCTAATATCTACGGATCCGTCCGGTTTTTCGGTCGTGTAGTTAAGCTCACATAACGCTGCATGCCCGGTTCCGGCATTATTCCATTCGTTCGAGCTTTCCACTCCTGCATCTTCGAGCTTTTCAAACACTGTGATTTTCCAATCCGGCACTAATTCTTTCAGCAGTGTCCCCAAAGTCGCACTCATGATCCCAGCACCAATTAAGATAACGTCTGTTTGGGTTTTTCCGTTGCTCATCTTTACCATATCCTTCTATAGAATTTGCAGAAAAGATGCGGTCACTCTTACTAAGGCGTCATAGCAAGACAAAATATGACTTCTAATCTTTTCTGTATATTATGACTTTGTGTAGAGTCTCACAAACTTTATATATTATATCACAAATATCGACAAATGTGTGTATAACTCCGTTTATTTTATTTCCTATTTTACTATATCGATATATCAAAAATAAAGCCGTACATGTATTTGTTTCCAAATACATGTACGGCTTTAAATTATTTTAATATATCATGATCTACATAACGTTCTCCATTCAGTTCACTGATTACATTAATGGCAACCTTCGCTCCGTCTCCGGCGGTAATGATGGTATGCATGCTTACGCCTGCACAAGTGCCAGCTGCCCAGATTCCTTCTACATTTGTTTTCCCGGCAGCATCCACATCAAAGATAGTTTTAATCCTCGGCTCTGTTCCCGGCTTTGTCTGTAAACCGGCAGCTTCCGCTAAATCCGTCAGCATCCCGGTCGCCAAAATGATATGTTGGGCCTCGATGACTTGACCTTCTGTCTCGATTTCAAATCCATTTTCAGTTGATCTTATTGCAGTTACGGTTGTATTGACCAACTCGGCCCCGAACTGTTTTGCCTGCTCAATACCGACTGCTACCATATCAGGTCCGGTAATTTCAGCCACCCCATAGTGATTCTTCAGCAACGCTCGTTTCGTCACGCCTTTATCATTATCTAACATAATCGTTTTCTTTCCCGCTTTTGCTGCATATAAGGCGGCGCTGCCTCCAGCTGGCCCTGCTCCAATTACTGCGATTTCATACATTCCTGTCTCCCCCTGCTCTCAATTAAGTATGTTACATAATCTCCCTTATAATTATAGTAATAATCGAAACTTTTTGCATACATACCGCTTGTGCCAAGCACAAAAAAGAGTCCCATATAAGAGACCCTTCACACGCTATTGTTTTAAAATGACCCCTTCAAAGTTCCCTTTCAATACCAGTTTTTCATCTTGATTGGTGCATTCAAAGGAGGCTAAAATTGATATCCTGCCATTCTCAGTCTTTTCATATCTCTCAATCGTGACGGCACATAGTATAGTATCTCCGGTGAAAACGGGCCTGAAAAACTCGAAATTCATCGTCCGGGCGAGTACATTATGATCTCCGCCCACTTTTGTCGGCAGGGTAGCGGTCAACAACCCTTGGATGACAAGTCTCCCTTGTTCGTCGGGGGTAATATGGTGATCCCCTTCATCACGCGATGCTTTTGTAAACAGTTCAACATCTTCTTTTGTAAAGGTCCGTTCAAAATGAATGACCTCGCCAACTTGTAAACTCAACCTGAACTCCCCCCAGGAATGTAATCATAGGATCCGATTATGTGAAAATATCTTGAGCTTTCCAATCTTTTGGCTTAATGTTCTGATCCATCCACTTCTTTTCCGGCGCTTTGTAGGGAGCAGTGGCGATCAGCCGGCCATCATGCCAGCTTGCTGCTCTTGAACGGATTATTTCATCCAGCAGGATCTGAATAAATTCCTCCGGCTGCCGCTGGAAAGAATGACGCGCAAAGTCATGGAACCAACCGCAGCTGAGCAAGTAAGGAGCAATCTCTTCCTTTGCCATTCCATCTTTCATGATTAAGGTAAATGAAAAAATCCGCTTGCATCCATGCCAAGCAATCTTCTCAGGCGATCCAAGCCACTTTTCCAACCGGCCCCTCGCCGCGTCAATAGCGGCTAAAGGATCCTCGATTTGCGGCCCATGCCCTGAATATGCCTGTTGAATCCGGAGTTTGGACAACCGATCCAAACTTTCCAACGACCGCTGAAGCGATGAAACCCCTTCCCGGAAAATATTAAGCCACCCAACATCGTTCCTGTGGAAGAGGTCACCGCACATTAAAATCTCAGCATCCGGATCATATAAAGAAATATGCCCCAATGTATGCCCCGGCGTGTGTAAGACTTGCAAAATTCTGCTTCCTGTATGGATTTCATCCTGATCGGAAAGCTTGGTGTCGACATGGTAAGGCTCTAAAGGTTGGTCCAGCCATTCTACTGTGCACGCTTCCGCGTCCCGCGAGTTGATCAATTCGGCGTCCCATTTGTGGGCCGCAATCCGAGTGCCGTAATTTTTTTGGAAATGAAAATTGCCACCTACATGGTCGCTATGATAGTGGGTGTTTACAATCAAATGCAAATCCCCTGGTGCAACGCCTGCGTCTCTGATCAACTGCTCGGTCTCCAGTGCATCACTGCCGAAACCGGTATCAATCAGAATCGGTTGCTGATCCTTTACTAGAACCATATTGGCACTTGGAAATGTCCTTTCAAAGAAAATGACTCCGGATTTCCCCAAAGTTTACTCCCCCTTTATGAACGAACGCTCACTCAACTCCATTATATAGAATTGACCGAAAAATTTAAATAGATTATCAATTAATTTCATCAAATAAAAAAACGCTGACTTCTTCGTACACGAAGAAGCCAACGCCCTTCAATAATCCCGATTCACCATATAATGCAATATATGCTTCAAATAGGGAGTAGTGAACTGCATCTCCTGCAACATTTCCAATGCGGTACAATAATGGTCCCACAATGCTTTGCGGGCACCCTCGGCACCTAGGATCGATACGAAATTCGAATTGTTGTTTTCTACATCTTTTCCAATCGGCTTTCCAAGTAAAGCCAGGTTGCCTTCCACGTCCAGCAAGTCATCCTTGATCTGAAACGCGATGCCGGCATGGTAGGCAAATCGTTTCAACGCTTCCACTTCCCGCTCCTGTTTCCCCGCTAAAATGGCAGGCATGACGAGAGAAGCTTCGAATGCGATGCCGGTTTTATAAAAGCACATCGTGTTCAGTTGTTCCAATGTCAACGGTTTGCCTTTGGAATCCAAGTCCAACGCCTGCCCTTTACACATATCCGCTGTCTTCCCGGCCGAATATCGAATCAAGCGAAGCACCGCTCCCGGGTCGAACTGTTCAAGTGACGCTTGTTCCTCCACCGCCTTTTGGGTCAGATAAAGGCCGGTTAATTCGGCAACGGCTGTATTATACACATGATGCAGCGTCGGACGCCCTCTGCGGACAGCTGAATTGTCCTGGGCTGGCAGATCGTCGAAAATGAGGGATGCGGTGTGCATATATTCCAATGATTTTAGAAGCGGCAGAATCGCGGACTTTTCCAAGCCATATTCGTAGACGCCGGTAACCCAAGTCACAATCGGTCTAAGTCGCTTTCCATCGCCTTTCAGACTGTAATTTGCAGCATTCACGATCGGTTCTTCCATGAAAGCGGCATCCACCTTTTCATGGATAGGTAAGGCGTTGTTTATCTCATTGCGTACGGTTTCAACAATGTGTAAAAAGTCTTCCCGCTCTTTCCGTTCCTCTTTAAAATGGGCTAGGATATGGTCCCGAAGCAGTTTATCAAAGAAGTCCACATCATTCGCTTTTTGGACCATCTTTCGGATAAGCCGATCGAATTTGAGATCTCCCGGTGCAAAGAGGTCCATCACTTCGTTGTATGTTTTATCGCCCATCCGCTTTTTAAATCGTTTCAGCCCATTGATGGCGCGGTTTAAAATCACCTCACCTGTCTTGACGTCCGAGTGATAGACGGTATGGATCAGATTGGTGATGACCGTCCAGTATAATTCAAAAGGGTTGATGAGATCCGGACGCGACTGATGATATTTCATGTAATAGGTGTAGGGGGTGACTGCGCCAGCCTCCCAGTCCTCAAACATATCTGCGAAATCATCGGCCAACTGGTTGTAAATGCCGTAAAAGAAGGTTCGGTTGTCGAACCCCTCATCCTCTTCGGCACTTAGCACAGAACGGACAATCAAACGGGACGAAGCGGATTTTAAAATGATCGGTACATAAAGCTCTTCATTGGTGTAATTAGCATTGGATAGATCCTTTTCCCGGTCCACTTCCTGGGAATGAAAAAAGACATAGGATTGCTCGAAGAAAATTTTGTTTGTCTCTTGCCGCACACATGCCTGAATATATGTGAAAGCGTCACGGAGTTCCGAGTGAATCGACCGGATCAGCTCTTTGTTCGTTCCGATCCACTCCCCTAAGTCGGGGACAGCCCCTGTAATAAGAGTGGTGCGTATCAACCCGGAATATTGTTTTTTCTCCTCGTCTGACAAGGCCTCCGAATCCAAAAGGTCATCAATGAAAGGGTACGTCAAACCGTAGCAATAGCCCAGTCTGATCGCTTCATCCAATTTCCTGGTCCGTTGTTCAGCCGGTACGTCATCGTCCATCTCTTCAACTTGGTGTAGGACGACTCCCGCAATGATTTTAATCAGCTTCCGCTGAGCTTCTTCTGCATCCATCTCCTTTGGAATAAGGGAGGACACGGTCTTCAATTTGTTCAGGACCCAGATCATCGTCGATTCTACGCTTTCCTTCTGAGCCCAACGGTACAACCCGGCAATGCTGAACAAGTTCGCGTTGCCTCCGTCAGCGGACAGGGGCAGTTGTTTTTTTAATTTGGCTGCCATGTCCCGAATCCGGTTCTGCGTATCCGGTGAATTCAGGTCCTTGCCCAAATCCCGCAGGAAAATGTAGGAGATGCTTCGATCCAAGTAATGGTCCAGTTTCCCGGTGTAGGTCAACCATCGGATATAACTGGCATACTCCTGCGGATCGGCTTTTTCCCTTCCACGCAGCAACAAGGAGACCCAAGAAGAAGGAAGATGATTCTGTTTCCACGTTTGTATATCTTTTGTCAAGGTAGTAGCATAGATTTTGTTTAAGAGCTGTCCAGAGAGTGATGCAAAATAATCGACAGCCTTCTTCTCAGCAAGCCGATAACAGGCATCGGCATTTCTCAGTAACTTTTCATTCACACTACATGACCTCAACTTCGTGTTTTTTGATTGTCTGTGAAAATAACCATTCCTACTATATGCAATTGCAAAGCATTGTCTGAATGATGTGCATGTCTAAGAATTATAAACCTAAACAAATAGTAACATATTATCCGGAATTACTATTATGATTGGATGGAATCGCATTGTTAGGAGCCGACAAAAATGAGTCAATTCCATAAAAGACAGGGTGAAAACCCACATCTTCAACCAAATATCATTATTAGCTTCAAAATGAAAATGATTTTACTAGTAGCTGCCCTCATCATAGCGATCATTACGGTAATCGGGCTTTTCATTGGTCATTTCATATCCGTTACGATGGAAGCCCAAGTCGGGGATCGCGCGCTTAGTGTAGCAGAGAGTGTTGCGCATATTCCTGAACTGGCCGAAGCATTCGTGCATGAAGACCCCGCATCCATTATCGATCCCCTTGTCGCGCCCATTCAAAAAGCGACAAAGGCCGAATTCATTGTCGTCGGCAATACGGAGGAAATTCGGTATGCGCATCCTGACATCGATAAAATTGGAAAGAAAATGATCGGAGAAGATAATGAAAAGGCGTTGGTGAATGGCGAGTCATATGTCTCCAAAGCTGCGGGGTCATTGGGTGACTCAGTCCGAGCCAAAGTTCCTGTCTTTTTGGATGGTAAGATTGTGGGTGTCGTATCGGTCGGGTTTTTGGTCAATGATATCCAATCGATCATAAGGTCTTATAATATCCACTTATGGATTGTCTTATTGAATATAGCGATAGTCGCGATAATCGGTGCCATTCTTATTGCATCGTATCTTAAAAAAGTATTGTTCGGCTTGGAACCGGAAGAGATTGCCCATTTATTCGTCCAAAAAGAGACCATTCTCCAATCAACGCATGAAGGTATTATAGCTGTGAACCAAAACGGTATAATTACAATGATTAATGTTGCGGCGCAGCGTTTATTGTTCAACCAAGTCACTCATCCTAATCAATATGAAGGAAAGTCTATCAAGGAACTGGAACAGGCAAAGCAATTACTCCATTTTCTTCGGGATGAAAACGATCGAATCGATCAAGAGTTGGTGGTTGGGAAAACAATTGTTTTTGCCAATAAAGTTCCTATTTATCACGAAAAGTCATTGATCGGGACAGTATTCACATTCCGGAATAAAACTGAAATTGATTTGTTAACAAAGGAATTGACGTCGATCAAACAATATACAAACGCGTTGCGAGCTCAAACACATGAGTTTTCCAACAAGCTCTATACAATCCTTGGATTATTGCAGCTTGATAAAAAAGAAGAAGCGCTTTCTTATATTCAACAGGAAAGCTCGCTGCAAAAAAACTGGATTCGCTTGCTCATTCAGAAAGTGTCCGACCCGCAGGTAAGCGGTCTTTTACTTGGCAAAATAAATCAGGCAAGTGAGTTAGGGATCGAAATCGAAATTCAAAAGGACAGCAGACTGACAACCCCTTTACATGAAAAACAAAGAGAAGCCCTGTTGACCGCCATTGGAAATTTGATTGATAATGCGATGGATGCAGTGAGAAAAAATCCACCGGATGACCGGAAAATTGCGATATTTTTTACGGATATCGGAAAGGATATCCTATTTGAAATAGACGATTCGGGTGAGGGCGTGCCTGATTTATATGTAAAAATGATCTTTGACCAAGGATTTACATTAAAGAAGGGTGAACATGGCGGTTTAGGGTTGGCGCTGACAAAGCAACTGATTGAGGGAGTAAACGGAGAACTTTATTTAGAAGAAGGCGACCTGGGCGGAGCTGGCTTCGTGCTTTCCATACCAAAAGAAAGGGGTGAATCGGATGCTTGAAGCGATTCAAGTATTAATTGTGGAAGACGACTTCCGAATTGCGGAGATCAACCGCCAATTCGTCAATCGAGTGGAAGGATTCGTCGTAGCGGGAATCGTAAAAACAGGCGATGAGGCGCTCACTTATTTACGCGACGCCAGTACTTTGCCAGAGCTTATTTTATTGGATGTCTACATTCCCGACGTTCAAGGGTTGGATTTATTTTGGACATTGCGAAGCGAGTTTACTGAAATTGACGTCATCATGATGACGGCTGCCAATGAAGTGGAGACCATTGTAGAAGCACTGCGCGGCGGAATTTTTGACTACATGGTAAAACCAGTGGACTTTGACCGATTTGAACGGACGCTTTTGAGTTTCCGGAACCAAAGACATCTTTTGACGACGAAGACAGAGCTCATGCAAGAAGAAATAGACCTGCTGACAGGCTTGCAAGTCACCCCCATGCCAAGTAAAGAAGACGGTACAAGATTGCCGAAAGGAATCGACCAACTGACATTGGACAAGATAAAGCGAATCTTACAAGAAAGCGGTGAATCCGGCATCACGGCGTTAGATGCCGGAAGCAACGTAGGGGTGAGCCGATCGACCGCCAGGCGTTATCTGGAATATTTGGTATCCATAAAAGAAGCGGATGCCCAGTTGAAATACGGGGACATCGGGCGTCCCGAGCGAAAATATGTGCCGTGGACAAAATGAACAAAACATCCAAAACGTACATAAGGGTTTTTAATTAAATAAGCTTATACTCATAACCTTTCTATGATAAATTTCTAACTAGAATATTTTGAAATAGAGATGGTTATTTTTTTGTATGGCGATGCTTTTGCATCAAGAATGTATCCGCTTGCAGAAATGAATGCCTTTCTCTCTCATAAGTGCACTTCTGTGTTCACTGGAAAGGAGATAATATGCTCAGTATTATAGGTTTGATAACGATTGTCATCATTGTAGCACTGCTCATTAGCGGGAAAGTTTCTCCCATTGTCGGGCTCGTATTAGTGCCAGTTGTAGGAGCATTTGCTGCAGGCTTCGGTTTCGAGGAAATTGGTGTGTTTTTCACTGAAGGAACTACGAAAGTTGCAAGCGTTGCCATTATGTTCATCTTCGCCATTTTGTTTTTTGGGATTATGCAAGACGTCGGGTTATTCGACCCGCTTATTAATAGAATGATTGCGATTTCACGTGGAAATGTTATCGCCGTTGCTGTTGCGACCGTTATCATTGCTGCCATTGCGCACTTGGACGGATCGGGTGCATCGACATTCCTTATTACCATTCCCGCATTGCTGCCATTGTACAAACGTTTAAAAATGAACCCTTATTTACTTCTAATGCTCGTGGGAACTGCCGCCTCGATTATGAATATGGTTCCTTGGGCAGGTCCACTTGGTAGAACGGCTTCTGTGCTGGATGTGGATGTTACGGAACTTTGGAAACCATTGATTCCGATTCAAATTATCGGTCTTGTTTTATTAGTCATGATTGCCGTCGTATTGGGCTATCGTGAAAAACGATTGATAGCGAAACGAGCTGTAGCAGGAGAAGAGTTTGAGGATGAAATTTCTGACACAACGATTGCTGATGCACAAGTGGCGGCGGCTGTAGCAGAAGAGAATGACTTACTACGTCCGAAACTTCTTTGGATCAATGCCCTTCTAGCGATTTCTGTGATCGGCGTGCTTGTATGGGGCATTATTCCGGCAGGTTTTGCGTTCATGATCGGTGTCAGTATTGCATTGCCACTCAATTTCCCGAAAGTGAAAGATCAGATGGAACGCATTAAAGTGCACGCACCAGGCGGAATCATGATGGCGACGATTATTTTGGCCGCTGGATCTTTCTTAGGTATTTTAAACGGTACGAATATGCTGACGTCAATTGCCACAGATTTAGTAACCGTCCTACCGGCATTTGTTGCTCCGTATTTACATCTCATTATCGGTATATTCGGCGTACCTTTCGACTTGCTGCTAAGCACGGATGCATACTATTTTGCCCTGTTGCCAATTATTGATCAGGTTGCCCTTACATTCGGCATCCCATCACTTTCCACGGCTTACGCAATGATCATCGGAAACATTGTCGGTACATTCGTAAGTCCATTATCACCTGCACTTTGGTTAGCGCTTGGGCTTGCTGGCCTGGAAATGGGGAAACATATCCGTTATTCCTTCATGATGATGTGGGGACTCAGTATTGTCCTATTAATCATTGCAGTTTTGCTTGGTGTCGTTATCATCTAAATGCAGAAAAGGTATCAGACAGGCCAGGAAGTTGGCAAAACTGCGGATAAAGAAGTAAAAAGCAGGGCTGTCCAGAAATTGGATTTTCCGGTTAAACACGCAAAAAGCAAGGGCTCTGGTCGCTTTCCGCGGGCCAGCCGACGACCTCCTCCGGCATACAGCCGTGCGGGGTCTCGTCGGCTGGCTTTCCCGCAGGAGTCTCCCGGCGCCCTTGCTTTTTGCTAGTATCCAACTCTGTGCCTGGACTTTTCGGACAGCCCCGCTTTTTCATTCACATAGACCAGTTAGAGACCGCGGGCGTTCATGACTGCATTTTCTGCGCGCGCAGTTGAATTTTTTCCCGCCGGAAGTCCCAGACATATCCTAGCATTGCGGCTAAACAAGCGGGGACCGTCCAGCCTAGCCCGTTTTCAAACAACGGCAAGAAATGCAAAAGGGAGTCAAGCGCTTCCCATTGGATGGAAAAGCTGTCCAAAACATCTCGAAAAGCAAACACGGCGGCTACTGCGACCGCGAAAACGTACATTTTCCTAATTTCCCCAAAAAAGTGTTGGAAGATGGACAGGAGGACCAATACAATTGCAATCGGGTAGATGAAGCAGGGCAGGTGTCAGAAGCCGTGCTACGTGATCAATCATCTTCCGTGGATCAATGCTAAGCAAGTACGTCAAGCCGAAGAACACGATGGAGAACAAGAGCAGCGGGAGTCCTCCATCAAAACTGGCCATTTGCTTCAAACCCAATTCATATGCAACATTGGACGCCCGGGGAATTCCATAGAACGCACCAATCGTCATATAGATGATGATGGCAAACACGAGGCCGAAAACGGGATGGACCCGTTGCCCGATTGACACTAGTCCATTGCTGGACAGAGAGACCGAGACGATTGTCAAAAAGGGCAGGAAAACGGCCGTTAAAATAAACCCGGCAATGGCCGGCACAAAGGCACTGCCCGATTCCATCCCAAGAAGAGGAGGGAATATCAGATTTCCGGCACCAAAAAACAACGAAAAGAGCATAAAACCCAATAACAACACATTCTTCTTACTCACAATGTCTCCTCCTTAGTTACTGGCGAATTTTCCGTCGACTTCCACCGTTTCATATATGTTAATAAAGGCTTTTTCGTCATGGTTACGGACAATCTTCTTGATCTCCATCGTTTCGTAACGTGTGACCACTGTCATTAAAATCTGTTTGGTCTCCTGTGTGTAACCGCCGAATCCTTCCGTGATCGTAATGCCCCGGTAGATGGACCGAATCAGATCTTTCCGGATCGCTTCCCCTTCCGTCGTCACAATCTGCATCGTCAATTTGATGTGGTCCGTATGAATGGCGTCAATCATTTTACCTGTCAAATAAATCGACAACAGGGTGTACAACGCAATGTTCCAGTCAAAGGCCATACCTGAAATGAGGACAATCACTCCATTCATGGCCGTCAGCAAAAGACCGACACTGACATTGCTCGTTCTGGAAAGGACGATCGCAATGATATCCAAACCGCCGGACGTGCCCGAGTACTTCAAAATCATCCCGACTCCGATCCCGCCGATAAGACCTCCGAATATTACGGACAACAAAATGTTATCCGTAACGGGGTGAACTGGCAAAAGGTACAAGAAAACAGAGAGGGATACGACACAAACAAGCGTATTGACTGTGATCAGCCTGCCAAGCTTGAAGTACCCCCAAATAAGTAAAGGCAAATTTAGCAGCAGGTTCATTAAACCGATATCAAACGGAGTGACAAGGCCTATCAGAATTGCAATGCCACTTAATCCGCTGCTCAAAATCCCATAAGGCACCAAAAAGAAATTAAAGCCAAATGCCACAATCAACGAACCGACGACAACAATCAAATTTTTCATATTCGTTCCCCTCCATTTCCAGATAGATGACTGATGGGCCTGACTTACCTTGCAACTTTCTTAAGTTACGACAACAAAAAAACTCGCCCCTTGAACAGGGACGAGTTTGTGCTCGCGATACCACCCATATTCCGTTTGCTTCATAAAATGAAACAATCCGGCTCTCAGTCAACGTACATTCATACGCGCTCCTTGTAACGGTGGAAATCCGTCAAAGCTTACCCTTAGGTCAGCTTCGCATCTCGGAGATGATTTTCAGAAAGAATTGTCCATCGACTTTCACCAAGCGTCGACTCTCTGGGGAACAAGTTTCTTTTCCTACTCTTTCTCGTCATTGATTTTTAATGTTAAAAATAATCTACCAGACCGGAAATGGGACTGTCAATACGCTGCTGCGAAGTAGTATTATTTTAAATATTATACAAAATTCGTTTTCCGATGAATACAAAAATTATGTAGGACAAGGGAGGAAGCTACTTTATTAGCTCCTCCGGAAGCAATTTGAACCCCTCGATGATCGTATCTTCTTCCACCTCGATCAGGATGCAGCGCCTGCCGTCCACGGTCACCTGCCGGACGAATCGCAAATCCTGCGGACTGATGGCGATGTCCGCCACTTTCGTGCTGATTTTGATAGATTTGGACGCATAGCTTGGGACGACATGACTCGCTTTCATCTCATAATCTCTGTCCTCTACAACATTTTGGAATGCCTTCTCCACTTTCGCTGTGTTCACGTCCTTCAATCCGCTCGCCCGCAGTACCCGCTCCACTTCCCGCGTATCGAGGACGGGAGGACCGTCTTCCTCTTCCTCTTCATCCTCTACCACGAGCAGGCTGTGGATCTCATCGTATACGTTGGCGAGCGTGCGCGTATCCACTTCCTCCCCGATCACTTCCTTCACGATTTCCTCGAAGACGGCCCTGTCGTCCGCCGCTGTCGCGATATCCTCCCCGTTCAGCACATTCTCGATGAAATGGAAATCCGGCTTATTCGCCTTGCCCGCCGTATAGAGAATATGATTGACATCAGGCGCATTATTCGTGAACGCCGGAAATAAAAACCCGCCGACCGGCGAGGTGAGCTTGATAATCGGGTCGGCCGCGAAGCTCGACTTGAACTCTTTTTCATTGAAGTCGAACACAAGCGAACGCTTCGGCTCCTCGGTCTGATTCAGGCTGCAAAGGATGAACGGATGGGAATATACCTCATCCCGCCCCGCGACCTCCGTCTCGTCCGAATGCCGTTTCGTCGGTTTGAAATAGGTGCCGCGAATGAAAGTGACGACTAGATCCTTTTCATATTGGACGTCCTGCACCATTTTCAGAGCAAGGCGCTGCATATCCGCCTTCCATTCGACGACATCCTCAGCGTGAAGCCCTGCATACAAAAGCTGCTGCGCATGGTCCGTCTGCTCCTCCGCTGGGCGTTGGAACTTCACCTCAAACAGTTTCATATCCAATTTTCCGCCTAACACTTTCTTGAAGTTGGCGAGAAACAGCTCCTGCTGCTCCCGATCCAGCAGGGCAAACGGCTGGCCCTTCTCATGGTAGATTTCACTGCTTTCCTGTCTGATGTATACGTTGTAAATATCATGGATTTTCAATAAATCGGTATCCAATTTGAAATGTTTCCGAATATCCGCAATGTCCTTTTTGTTCATCTATGTTCCCACTCCCCGGTTAGTAAGATTCAAAAAAAGAGCATCCAAAGCTAACCGTTCAGCTTGTGACGCTCATTTATTATAACAGGGTTCCGACATGGGCAGGAATGAATCGACGTTACGTGGAGTTAGCAGATTAATTCCTATCGTGTAAGTTTTAACCTACAATGATAGGAAAGAGCTGAGGAAATGAGGGATTTCGATGATGTGCGGATCAAAATGCTTCCTAGTGGACATGGAAGTGAACGGGACGAGAGAAATCAAGCAAGTCACTGCGAGAAACTCCATCGGCGCAAGGAAAGTCGTCAGAGGGGAATTTGGAGCTGAAGCGAAAATTTTATCCGTTAAAGAAGAGAAGCGAAACCGGTGACCTGCCTAAGGAAAAAGCTAACTACCCACGAGAAATGGATAATTAGCTTTTCATTAACAATTAGAACGGATTTGTTGCGATGAAGCTTGCTGTTTTCGTGTAAATACGTGGATTCAGCTTTAATTGGTTGACGATCACTTCGGCAATATCTTCGGCTTGGATGAGTTTAGCATCATCATTTTCTTTGATCAAACTTAAATCCAATGCCAAATCCGTGGCAACCGTACTAGGGGCCAACGCGGAAACCCGGATGTTATTCCGGCGGACTTCCTGCGCCAATGATTCGGTGAACCCGATCACGCCGAACTTGGATGCGCTATATGCACTGGAGGTCGCGGCCCCATTCAAACCACTTGTCGAGGAGATCGTAATGATGTCTCCCCCATTTTTCTCAATTAACTGAGGCAAGACGGCACGGGTCACGTAATAAGTTCCCATTAAGTTCACATCGATGATCTTCTTCCATTCTTCCGGGTCCATGTCCAAGACAGAAGCAAAGGAGGCAATGCCCGCATTGTTAATTAAAATATCGGCAGCCCCTAAGTCATTTGTCAAGGAAGCAATCGCAGCTTCCACTTGCTCTTTTGAAGATACGTCAGCTGCAGCATACGCTACATTGACGCCTAACGTTTCAATGTCCGCGGCCACTTCTTTCAACGTGGACTCGGTTCTTGCGAGCAACCCGACATGTACCCCTTCTTTTGCCAATGCGATCGCAGTCGCCTTCCCGATCCCTCGTGCTGCGCCTGTGATGAACGCGACTTTTCCATGTAATGATTGTGCCATTTTGCTGTCCCCTTTCATGCTGTCTGTATGATCGCTCCCATTATACGATAATGGCGGATAGGAGGCATGGATTTGGTTTGGAGATTCGGATGTTATGGCTGGTCTTCCACGATTTCTTGCACTTCGCTCAATTGCTGTTTCATCAAATTCAACTGTTCTTTGTTTTGCCGAACCGTATCCATATGCTCATCATGTTGTGCCGCATTCGCGACTGCTTTTTCCGCACGTGTAATTGAATTGAAAGCATGCTCAACCGCTATCTCTTCCGGATGTGACATCGCTTGCTTCACGGATCGGTCTGCCTTTTGAACAGAGTTGTTTGAAAAAGTGCCTGGATGTACCTTTTTCCAACTTGGTGTATCTTTGGCCATTGCTATTCCTTCCCTTCCTGAAAGTTGACAACGATCTTAGTATTGTGAAATGCCCTGGAACTATGCGTCGATAGGAGGGAATGGATAGTTATGATATTCTTTGTGTAAGCAGGACAAACTGGGTGAATGCGAGGTTGTTTATGAAAGAGAAGTCAGTAAAGAGAAATGAAGAGAAAAACGAAAAGCAACTGCGGATCATATTTCGCTTTTTACTCATCCCTGTTGTTTTGGTATTCATAGGAACCATTCTACGTACATGGAATCGATCTGAGACGGATCTTTATAACGCGTTCGTCATCAATTTCATCGGGATCACCTTTGTGTACGCTGCTGCTTTGGCGCTCTGTTCGTTTTTCCTGTATCTCTCCTTTGTCATAACTATTTATAATCCGCAAAGGATCAAAAAATCTTCGATCATCAAATTCGCCCTTGGCGGAATCTTCACCTTGCTCCTTACCATCTTTCTAGTCGTTTTCAGTGGCACTGAAACAAAAAAGTCGATTCAGGATTTGAGAGATTATGCCAATGGTGAATGGCGGGCCCAGGAATTATTGGTGAAAGATGTCTACAGAGGACCTCGTCGTTCCAAAAGGGTACTAATTGAAACGGACGAAGGTGAATTGATTCTCCATAGGGAGAGCTTTCGGATCTATGAAGGGGAATCGTATCGTTTCACCTATTTAGATGCCACTAACACGATTATTAAGGTGGAAAATGTTATGGAATAGGTATTTTACTGGAGTTCTCATTTTTCCGGTTATTATGGCTGAAACTATAGTCTAGTTCAAAATGAGCTAGGCCATTTTGCTTCAATGCGGCAATTTGCGGAATTAAAAAAATCCAAGTCCCGCTTTATGTATGATAAAATAATATAGTTACACATCAGCAACAAGGAGGGGCTCCTCATGAACATAAATAAAGGGATTATATTTATATTAGTAGGCGCTTCGTTTTTTGGTTTCACCCCCATATTTGCGAAATTAGGGTTTAGCTACGGCTATTCACTAGGCCAGATCAATATCGTCCAAATGGTGATTTCCGCATTCCTTCTATGGTCGTTCACTTTGATAAAACGCTCCAGTTTCAAAGGGCTCAATAAGAAGAATCTTTTTCAAATAATGATGACTGGTTGCTTTGTCGGGTTAACCAGCATCTTTTATTATGGTTCCATGCAGTATCTGCCCGCTTCCTTGGCCATCATTTTATTGTTCCAATTTGTATGGATCGGGTTCCTGTTGGAATGGATTTTCAGCAAGACGAGGCCGGCCCCCATTGCAGTCCTGTCCATCATTTTAATTTTAATAGGAGTCTTTTTTGCTTCAAATATTGTGAATGGAGACATACAAGGCTTGCCGATAAAAGGATTTATATTCGGTATTTTATCTGCATTCACCTATGCAGGTTTTATCTTTTTCAGTGGAAAAGTCGCTGTAAAAGTCGATGCTTGGACTCGGAGCTCTTTGATGGTAACCGGATCGACCATCATGGTGCTCGTCGTCTTTATGCGCGACCTTCCAACTATCCTGCCTTTGGAGAAAAGCCTGTTGACAACTGCGGCCGGGGTGTCATTATTCGGCGCAGTCCTCCCGCCGCTCTTTTTTGCATTGGGCGCACCGTTAGTGTCGGGAGGAATCGCAAATATATTGACATCCATTGAATTGCCGATCGCCATCCTATCCGCCAGCATCATTCTGTCGGAAACCGTAACTCCGCTGCAGTGGCTCGGCACCGCCATTATCCTGGCCGCGATCGCGTTCAATGAAATCGGCCCGAGTCTTTTCAGGATTCGGAAGCATAGTTAGTGAATGGTCCAAGACTGTAATCAAACTCAATGATCGTTGAGCTTGATTACAGTTTTTCAAAATCAGGTGGCAGCTTATTTACTAACCCGTCAATCTTGGAACTATTAAGCAAAACTTCATTATTCAAGTTCATCAATTCATGGGTATTTACGTATAACAATTCAAAGGTATCCTCTATATTTTTCCCTTTTCTAAATCTCTTGATGCAAAGCTGAGTTCCACACCCGACCTCATTGTGAACGCTGTCATATAGCTGATTTCAACCGCATCCTCCGACAGCCGTTCCAAATGACCGATGAGTTGCGTCGTAACAAGCTCAAGCCTACTCATCCTCGACCTCGATGAGATAGATCCGTTCGTTGAAAGCCCCCCGCTCTTCCGCTTTCTTTTCACGGATCATGTCGAGCTGGTGGGGTGTCGCGCCGTGGGCTGCCGCTGCTGCATAGATCAGTTCCAGCATGTCCGCCAGCTCCTCCACTGCCGCCACAGCATGATCAGCTGCAAGGTATTCCTCAAGCTCCTCTCCTAACTTCGTCCGCAATTCCTCCATATACTCTTCGTCGCCCAGAATCCGCAGGGATAGCCGCTTTCCGCTTTTTTCAATGATTTCCGGGATACGGTCCCGGACGAGTTTGTTATATACTGGCATATTATTAGCCGCCTCCGTTTCAATTTTCGCTCCACTTGCTTGAATCAATTATCATTATAAGACTTTCCAATACATTTACAAAGGATGGGAGAATGGCACAGCGTGAAATTTTTTCCGGCAGGTAATTTTGATATAATATTCTATAATTCTTATTATGAAAAAGTTAAATTATCTTCCCGTTTTCATGGAATTACATTGTTATTTATTAATAAAGAATTTATTCAAAACAATGTAATGCTTCCAAGTTTTTTTCATTCGCCCTGTATCCTTTTCCAAAAAGGGAGACTATCTATTGAGTAACATATAGTATTACTTTGTTGGAGGGAAAGTCATGAATCTACTGATCAACAAGCCACAACGTCGGAAACCGTCCTGTGCATCTCTCTGGGACGATGTATCACAAGAGCTGTCCAAATTGCCCCGTCCATCGGTGCAATTTGTCACCTAGGAAGAGGGCAAGATGCCCCATGTCATCAGGTCAAACTGCCCCCACCAATAACTAAAGACTTTAAGAATTATTAAATAATACTAGATTGTCGAGACAAGTCTCGCCCCCATCCTAGAAATGACTTACAGTTCAATGTCAAAAAAACGAACATGAGTAAACTAAAAAACAAGTTAACCTTTATCAGATTAACCTGTTTCGTACAGGGTATTATTAGTCCTTTTTCCGAAAGGTGCTAGGCATGATGACAAGCTCTACTGTCCCTCGGGCGCAGAGGGTGTCCTCAGCGTACATTTCGGTCTCGACCTTCCATCTTTTCGGGTGGATTTCTTCGACAGTTCCTACGGCTTTTAACAGAACCCCTTGAGGAGTCGGTTTCAAGTATTCCACATTGAGGGAAGCCGTGACAAATCGTGGTGGTTCGGACCCGTCGCCAATTTCGTTCCCGTTTTTACGGTGCAACGCTAGCGCGGCAGATCCTGATCCATGGCAATCAATGAAAGAGGCGATTAAGCCCCCATAGATGAATCCTGGAATCCCTCCCGAGTATTTTGAATCCGGCGCAAAGTAGGTGACCGTCTTGTCTCCATCCCAGCCAGTCCGCAGGTGGTGGCCCTCTTCATTCAGTCGGCCACATCCATAGCAATGAGCGAAGTCATCCGGATAAATATCTTGAATTGCTGTTTCTACAGCTCGTTTTTCCATTTGTCGACCTCCTTAAAGTCTCGTAAATAGACCATCAATCAACTCTCGAGCGAGCGCTCAATCACTACGATGTCTAAAGTATAACTTGGTGTTTTCTTTTTTTCAACAAAAGTTAGAATATTTACTCTGAATTGAATGGAGAATTTCCATTAGAAATAAAAAAACACTCACAGCTAGTCGTGAGTGTCTGGCAACAGGACTGCATGCTGCTCCTTACCTGAAAAATGCCTTGTCTATATTATATTTCGACTTGAGCTCATTGATTAGATACGTTTCGTAAATTTCCCGATGGACCGGGTCTTCCACAACATACGCCTCAATTTTGGTGACTTCATCCCGGTGATTTTTAATCGGGGATACCGTATCCTCAAAATGTTTTTTAATTCTCGGTCTGAGCTTCCTTGCTTTCCCGACGAATAAGAGGTCCTGGTTTTTATTATAGAACATGAAAATGCCGCCTTTGTCCCGGGGAATCGAATGGAAATCCGGAAACCCGTACATACCGCTTTCTTCCGGGTCGTCCCGTTTCGTTATAGTGACCGATGGATCTGGAATGGTTATGTTTATCAATGACGTTCCTCCTTCAATTTCTTCCTAAATCTTATCATACCTTGAAATGGGATACTTACTTAATTGTGATGCGGTTGCCCACTTAAGCGAAGTGGGAGGTAAGTGCTGTTTTTCTGATTAAAGTTTATAATACAAATTAAGGTGGTGATTGCATGCTAAGCAATGACATTAAAGAACAACTTATAGAAAAATTAAAACAACAGGTGAATCCTGATTTTATCATCCTTTTTGGTTCTTTCGCAAAAGGGACCGTACATGAGGAAAGTGACGTAGATCTCGCTTATTTCAGCGACAAGCAGCTATCGTCTTATGATCAGTTCATCCTTGCAGGAGAGCTTGCCCTCATTTGCGGGCGGGAGGTGGATGTTGTCAATATTCGAGAAATCGATACGGTATTCACCATGCAAATTTTTGAGCAAGGAACACCTATTTACATCCAAGACGAGGGTGAATACATCCGGCAAAGGATGAAAGCGTACAGCATGTATGCGACATTGAACGAGCAGCGCGCACCCATTCTTGAGGCGATTAAGAAACGAGGAAGTGTGTTTGATGAATGATGTTATTTTGAATAAAGTAACAACGATTGAACGTTGTGTGAAAAGGATTCAGGAAGTGTACGAAGACAAGCCTGAGAATTTATCCGATTTCACAAAGCAGGACAGCATCGTTTTAAACATTCAACGCGCCTGCGAAGCAAGTATCGACCTTGCGATGCACGTAGTAAGCGAGAAAAAACTTGGTGTGCCAAAAGCGAGCCGGGAAGCATTTCAATTCCTTGAAGAGGCAAAAATAATTGATTCTTCACTTGCAAAAACATTAATGAATATGGTCGGATTTCGAAATATTGCTGTCCATGACTACCAAGCACTAAAGCCCGATATTTTACAAGCAATTTTAGACAAGCATATTAATGATTTTAAGGCGTTTACGAAGGTGATTTTGCAGTTGGAAAATTGAGATCTCAGAAAAACTCATGATTCTCCAACCTCTTGCAATGGACAGAGGCAGAGACGAATTATGCCTATTCAAGAGAGAAGGGCATTCTTGAATAGGCTTTTTAGGGTTTGATTATTGTCTAAAAGATAGTCTAAACCTTTCTGTAAATGATGACATACTTCAATATTCCCATCATTTGTGAGAACAGCCTTTCGTTCATCCGTATTAGATCTGCAAAATAGAAAGAATATCATCATTTTCACAGGTTTGCGCCAACTTCCTTGCTGTCTTCCCGGTGTGATCTTCAGCATGAATGTCTGCACCATAATGTAATAGTATTTCCACAGCGGCAGCATTTTGGGTTTGGATCGCCCTGTGCAGAACCGTTTGTTTATACTGATTTCTACCTTCAATCGCAGCCCCGTGTTCTAGAAGAAATTTGATGCCGACCACATTATTGGCGTCCGCAAAGCTATGCAGCGGAGGGAACGGTTTTCCTTCCTGATTCAAGTCGCAGCCCATTTTTAGAATGTCTTCCAGCAGCGCTTCATCCTGACAACGAAGGGCAATCCCAAAACCTTTCTTTTTTACCTCTTTCTCGTAAACATCCGGAAAATGAGAATGGATATAATTCACGATATCACTGGAATATTGAAATGCGATTTCGAGAGGCGTTTGGGCCAAAGCGCGCTTCCCGACATTTGCCCCCTCTTCAGCAAGCAGTTGAAATGCCTCTACATTATCGTGCTTACTACAAAATTGCAGCGGCGTACCGCTATATTTCAAAACCTTGTCCAACTGGGACTTTTTCGCATTGGGGACGAGTTCCCTAATCCGCTCGATGTCATTCAGATAGCAAGCAAAAACTAATGTTTGTTTAATTTTTTCAGCTTTTAATGATTCCCGCAAGACCTCCTTTCTTTCCTCCTCCGCGGGCTCCAAATTATATCTTTGGAAATTGAGCAGCTCAAAGAGATCCGCATCAAATAACTCAGGATTTATATCTTTCACCACGCCATGGTCAACCAATGCACCCGCATCTGCTTTGATACAAAGGATGCCTTGTCCCCGCATTAAAGTCTGAATCGTATCGACATACTTGTTAAAGAGAGCAACCGCAATGTCTCCATCATATGAAGCTTCATTTTCAACGATTGTAAAATATCCGCTCGTAAACGAGTTCTCAGTCCCTGAAATGAAGTACGTATACGTTTTTTCCTGTAACATTGGCTCATTGATAATAGCTTCTACTAAATCTTCAAGGTTATTCATAAGTCCACCTTCCTCTATTAAGAACAAACAGACCGCCACCGGGCAAGTACACCCCTTTTAAAAATAAAAGAAATGAAAATGCCTGGCAAATGGCATTTTCATTAATGAGCAAGTACTGAGTTAAGCGGGAAGTTATCCCCGCATTGAAATTTTCTCTTCGTACATTGTTCGATCTGCCACTTCCAGGATTTCCTCTACAGTGGTCAGCATGCCGGGCTCATAATAGGCGATTCCATGGCTTGCTGAAAGTTCATAGGTCTTTTCCCCCGACAGATTAAAACGATGAAACTCTCGTGCAATATCCATCCATGTCGCTTCCACTTTCTCTTTATTTTTCCCAAAGAAAACGATGATAAATTCGTCACCGCCCATTCGGAATAGCACATCGCCGGATTCAATATTACGATTGTAAGCCCGAAATATAAAAAGAACGCCCATGAGGCGCACAGCACAAATAGCCCTGGCATTCGAGTTTTTTCGAATGCAGGGCTATTTTCTTCCGCATGAAAGACGGATGGTCTTTGACCAAGGCAAATAATTGTCCAACAGGTCGGGGTCCTGCTGAAAGTTCAAATTCGGTAGCTCAGTAAACAGCTTTTGCAGATAGGTGTAAAAATCAATTCCATGGATCTTCGCTGTTTCGGCAAGAGATAGGCAGATGGCATTCGCTTGCGCACCCGCTTCACTCACGGAGAATAACCAATTTTTACGTCCGATGACGTTCGGTCGGATGGCATTCTCAGCGGGATTGTTGTCGATCTCGAGCCGGCCGTCCTTCAGGAATGCCCGTAGCCCTTCCGCCCGGTTCAGTGTATACTCCGCTGCTGTCGCAAGCGCACTTTTCCCATAGAAAGGAGATTGCTCTACCCACTGAAGGAATTCCTCGACAATTGGTTTGGAGTGCTTGTTCCGCGCCTTTCGTCGTTTGCCCGGAGGCAAATTCCTGAACTTCCGCTCCAGATGATAAAGGCGGTCGCAATACTCCACGCCCATTCGGCCATTCTTGCTGTCGGCCTTGAGCCAATACCGGCGCACGTGTGCCCAACAGTGGGAGAATGTAATACCTTCCAGATTGCCATAAGCAGAATAACCATCACAAATGATGGTCCCTTTGTATCCCTGAATGAAGTTTTTGAGCACTTCACGAGAACGAGATAGGGAACTCTGAAAAAGGACCATGACAGGTCCTTGACTCGGTACAGTCCGACACACCCAATTATAGGCTTTCGACTGACCAGATTTCCCATCCGACCTGAGAATGACTTGAGCGTATGTTTCATCGACATGAAGAACGTTTTTGCACGTCAACAGATCTTTCATCCGCTCGTATATAGGCGACAACCATTTATCCGCTACGGAGATCACCCAATTGGACAGGTTCTTGTCGTTGGTCATCAGTCCGTAGCGTTCCCATTCCTTTACCTGCCGGTAAAGGGGCAGGTATTGGATGAATTTATCGTAGATGGCTTTGGCCAATACGCTGGGACCTGCGATGCTCCGTTGAATGGCCGGCTGAGGCGCCTTGCCGCGGACGATTTGTGCAGGTAGGGATACATCGTTTTTACAGTGGATACATTCATAGGCGTGTTCCATATGCTGTACTTTTTTCATTGTCGCCGGGATGAATAGGGCTTCTTCCCGCACAATGGTCCCACCGATCTCCGTCATTTGACGATGGCAGCAGGCGCATTCGGTGTGTTCCGGATGATGATGGATGACTTCCGTTTCGATGTCTTCCCGCAGAATATCATTCCGCTTTTTCCGTTGGGCTTTCCGGACAACAGTGTAGGAAATCGTCTGTTGGCTTTGTTCCTCTGTGTGCTCAGAGTCAGGAAAAGACGAATCATCCTCAAACAGGGATCCTTGCCCGTCGGGCGCATTGTATTTGGATTTCTCCGTCTTGGATCCGTACAAAAGCTTGGTCAGATTCTGCACTTGTTGGGTGAGCGATTCAATCTGGCGGCTGAGCTTTTGGTTCTGCTGATTCGAAACGGCCAATTGCTCCTCCAATAATTGAATGACCTTTTCGGTTGAAGATTCGTTTGCCATATCGCTCACCACTTTCCGTTCCGTTTTATTTCTTCTATTATAACGGGTTCGAGGAGCGGATGAAAGATGAATATTAGAACGCGCCTTTCAGCGATGGCTGAATCGCTTTCGGCTGTTGAATGGACAAACCTTCGAGCAGCCAGCGAAGCTCCTGCTGGGTCAGATTCTTTACTTCCTGTTCATTTCTTGGCCATTGAAGCTTTCCGCTGTCCAGCCGCTTATACAGCATCGCGAAGCCGTCGCCGTCGAAATACAGACATTTGTATCGGTCCTTCTTCCAACCGGCGAACAGGAAGATGGAATCGCTATAGGGATCCAGCTCGAAGGAATCTTGGATCAGTGTAGCCAATCCATCAATCCCTTTTCGCATATCGGTCTTCCCGCAAATGATATAGATATTTTGGACTTGGGTGTAGTCCTGCCTCATCGGTTGATCAGCTCCCTTATGACGGTCTGGATGAGGCGATCCTCCACACCATTCTGGAAGGTGACTTCGGCATGACCGAAATGGACGGTACATGAGCCGGGGGACTTGGAAGAAACGGCCGGTAGGCTGTCATTTGATGCGGGATACAGTGTAACGGGGACGATGGTCAAAGGTTTTTGTGGCATGGGGAAAGCACCTCCTTCAAGTTGATACCTTGATCATACTAGAAGATGCTTTGTAAAAATATGCGTTGTTTGATTGGGGGCTTACTTACGATTGATTTCGCAGCTTGTCTTGATGAGATCGTCTCCAGCCGAGTGACCGAAAAAGCCAGAAGGATTCGATGTAGTCCTTCTGGCTTTTCTATTTTGTTTCATCAATAACCCAAAATAGTAAAGGCTTACGGCAAGAATCCGATTTCAATTTCAACACCCGCTTCGGATAAGAATTACCACCTTACCTACAATAACTTTGCCCCTATTTGTGATACGGTTCCCCGTGGTGATTTAAAGGTAACGAAGGTTTAAAAACCGATAATAAAAAGAGAGGAACTCCTCTCTTTTTTTAGTCAAATAAATACAGTACAGCCATGTCACTTTCAGACTGAATTTCATTTATTTCTTTAAAGTCCTCCGCATCAAATTGATGGACTTGCAGATCAAGTAATTGCAATATATATTCAGCTAATATATCTTTTGCATTCCTATTGGGATTTTTAGGTTGGTAGTTGTATATACGATTTATGCTTGCTGAAAATAAATCTGCAACTTGCAAAAACCTCTCCAGTTCCGATTCCATTGGAACGTATGAGTTCAATTTTAAATTATCTTCATAATTGGCTTTTAAACTATCAGATATTTTTTGGGATATCTGCTCAATGTGGAATCGGCTTTCATTACCTTCCTTATCTTTTATATAGCTAATTTGTTTAGGAAACGAAATTCTCCCTGTTTCTACTTCGTGATTTATTCCCATTCGAAGCAACTGATAGAATAATTCCTCCAACAACCCTTTCTGAAGGTCCCTACCTAACTTTCTTTTGTTGACCCCTATCGCTTTAAAACTAATCATATCCCCGCTTCCAATAATTTTATCGAAAAAGGCTTTATAAACTTCGATATCCGAACCATCATTCTTCAACTTCGTAAAATGGAACTCTTTGGGTAAAGTGGAATACTTTTCTTTAGCTTCATGCAACCAATCCATTAAGTGTACTTTCAATTTTCCTTCTCGCCCTGGGTCTAAAATCCAAAACCCTCCTACAATTAAGTAGTCATCTGTCTTCCCTGTTTCATCCGCATAGATACTTATGGAAGGTAATTCTGGTTTTGTAGCAATTTGAAACTCACTCTCTATTTTTGCCAAATCTCTACGTTTCTGTCTTATTTTATTATCCGTTGGCAAAAAAAGTTTGAATTCATTTTGGATTTTCGCTCTGGCCCTTGCAATTGTAGTTAAACGTTCGTATTCAAATAACTTTTTATGCGTTACACTTGAACCAGAATGTCCCTCGAATATTTCCCAATATCTTAACATTAAAGCAACATCTGAATTTCTTGTTTCGTCGAAGCGATTTAATATTGATGCCACCTTTTGGCTTACATTTTTCACTTCCCCACTTTGCACTGCTTGCCAAAGTGCTACGGCTTTTTTTCTTCTTTCCTCTTCCTTAGCCTCATCTATTTCTTCCTCAGGATTATCCTCTTCCTCCATAAGTTCCTCTTCAATTTCTGCGACCAATCTTTCCATTTCACCCATATTACCACTCCGTTCAAAGTTTAGTAAAACAAGCAAAAATTCTATTGATAGGCATATATGAATATTTCATTTTGATTCCCTTATAATATATCAACTATAATCACAAGGAGGTGTACCGATGAACAAAGACAATTTCCCTACAATGAGTAGCAAACAACGGGTAAAAATCGTCAACGGCCTACTCAAAAAGGAAGGTTCTGATTTACAAAAGGTGGCGGATGATCTTGGAATGAAATACTCAACCTTTACCAAACTGATGCAGGAGGATGATTATGTCTATATCAAATGAGACAATCAATACTACAAGTTCGTTCGGAATGAGAATCAATTGACTAATGTTCAGCCAACGAAAGACGATGAGTTAGCCTATTTGAAAGCCAATTTTACCGTTCTACAGTCATTGATTGAGCGACATAAGGACAATAATGACTTCCTGCTGGACAAGCGTATTTTTCACCCTTCCTCCAAAATTGCCACGAAAAACTTCCGCATTTCAGACGATCTCTACAAGCAGTTTGTAAAAACATGTGATGAGCATCTTCCCCACCTAAAAATCCAAGATATTATCGCCCAACTTCTGCTGAGTTTTGTAGATCAATACCTTTCACAAACTAAATAACTATACAAAAAAGGCAGTCCTGTACCGCAAAAATACTGTAGGAACTGCCTTTTGTTGTGTTTATCTGGTTGTGTAGACTTGGCTGTTTATAGCTCCTTCACAATCTCTTCGTCCAAAATTGCCTTCCTTCTTTCCCAGTCGGGCATAAGGGCATAGAGCATGTTGTAGAAGCTGTCGCTGTGGTTGTTGTATTTAAAGTGTATCATTTCGTGCAGGATGACGTATTCAATACAGTGTTTTGGGGCTTTAATTAGCTCCGAATTAAGTAAAATGGTGTTTGATTCGACCAAAGCGGAACCCCAACGTGCCTTCATGACTCGCATGTCAATGATAGGCTTTTCAACACCGTACTTTTCAACAAGCGGGTACAACTTATCCAAAAGTTGCTGAAATGTACGATTTGCCTTTTCACGATACCACTCGTCCATTAGTTTTGCTTTCCTGCCGACGTTATGTCGGTCTTTCACAATTAAGTAAATAAAACCCCTAAAATATTTTACTACTTCCTCTTCCGCTTCCTGTACCTTTAAACGGTACTGCTTGCCAAGATACTTAAATGACTCACCACTTACATACTCACGATCACTTTGCTGATAGGGTTGAACCTCTTCAAACTGCTTCACTTGTTTCGTAATCCAAGGTCCCTTTCCTTTGACAAAATCATAGATAAAGTTAAGGGGAACAGCATCATTTGCAGAAACAGTTATAGTCATATCTGGTTTGATATTTAGATTGACGTTCTTGACGTTTTTTCTTTCCAGTTCGAATTCTATCCACTTTGATCCATATTGGACTTGGTGCATTTCCATTTGTTGTTCACGTCCTTAATAACGTCTAAGTGCTACCGTTTTAATTTGCTCAATGATCTTATCTGCCTGATCCAAGTTAATATCTACTTGATGTTCCTTAGAAAAGTCATATAATAAGTCGTCCAATTCCTGAGCAATCCGATTATGCACTTCTAAATTATCGTGCCAATCCCTCTTTGTATATTCACGAATGATCTCATCCATTTTCAAAGCCAGCTCACCCATTGTGTCGTAACTGACGGTATTTTCATGTACTTCGCTAAGAAGATCCTTTGTCACGCCATAAAAAGCTTGTGCATTGGTATTTTCCTTAATAACACCAGGGTAATCATCGGTAGGTTCCCCACGACGGTACTCTTCCATAATGCTTTTCATCAAATTTAAATACTCGGCTTCCGAAATCCGCTTGTCCTTATATGCCTGAATCGCTTCTTGAATTCGTTCGGAAAAACGTTTGTAGTAAGCAGGGTTTTCATCCCATTTCGTATTGACACTTTTCGTTAAGCGTGTCCGAATGGCATCTGCTTTTGCACGTTTTGAGCCAAGGCGCTCAATTTCTTCTTCAAATTGTTTTTCATTGAGAATGTCAACGGGATTCGTAATACGAATAACTTCTTCTGCTGAAATATAGTTATCCATCAACTTCTGCATTTTCGCTTCGTATTCCTTATGGTCAATCGTATCGGAATAACGGAGCTTGACACTTTTTCGAAGCTCTTGATAGAACTTCAAATCCTTTTTGTATGTTTGAAGCTCTTCAGGTGGAAGGGCATTGTACACTTTCTCCGACTCCAATGCAATACCGACATTTCGTCCGAATTTACTAAGGACATCATAAAATGCATTTCGACGTTCTTCATCCTCAAGGGATACTTCATATTCTTCAATATCCCTCTTATTACGAATGGATGTAAACATTTGCAACAAATCGGAATGCGTTTGACGAAGCTGACCGATAATACTAATCACATCGTAAATCGCCCCTTTTAAATCATTCGGATCAAAGTTTTCAAGCCCCGCCCCCGAATACATTTCAAGTGCCTCATCCAACTTTTCAAGCAATCCACGATAGTCGATAATTAACCCATAATCTTTTCCTTCATACAGGCGATTGACCCTTGCAATAGCTTGTAGAAGCGTGTGTTCCTTCATGGGCTTATCTATATACAAAACCGTTGCTCTTGGTGCGTCAAAGCCTGTTAGGAGCTTATCAACGACAATTAAAAGATCAATGTCATCTCCATGAATGAATTCTTCTTTAATGGCATCTTCATATACTTCAGGCGTACCGTAACGATCCATCATCTTTTTCCAATAGGCCTGAATTTTGTCTTTCGACTCCCCGTCAACGGAATCATGTCCTTCCCGCTGATCGGGTGGTGAAATGACTACGGCACAGTTCAAGTCTTCGAGGTCTTCAAAAGCTTCTAAGTATCGTATGGCTTCAATTTTACTATTCGTCGCCAACATTCCTTTGAACTGACTGCCTTGCGTCTTATAGTTATTCAAGAAATGCTGATTAATATCAAAAGCGATCATGGTAATCCGCTGATTTGAAGAAGCAATTCGTTCAAAGTGGCTCCACTTCTTCATCACTTCTTGTTTTTGTTCGTCATTCAAATGACGAGTAATCATTTCCAACCGACTATCAATTGCCTTTTGATTAACCGTTTGATCGACCATTTTCCCTTCATATAAAAGAGGAACAATTGCTTTATCTTTAACACCATCCGCAATTGTATAGGTATGGATAAGCTTCCCGAATTTGATCATCGTACTTTTTTCTTTTTTCATGAGAGGTGTCCCTGTAAATCCAAGATAACATGCATTCGGGAACACTTTTTTCATTTTGATGTGAAGCTCACCGTACTGTGAGCGGTGCGATTCATCAACGAGAATGAAAATATCTTTTGATTCAATTGGTTTCTGTATCGTTGCGGCCGTATCAAATTTATGGACAAGTGTCGTGACAATATCAACATTTCCATCGTTAATCAGTTCAACAAGGTGGCTTCCCTTTGTCGCACGACTTGCTTTAAGCCTTGTATGATTAAACGTGCTATGGATTTGCTTGTCCAGTTCAACACGGTCAGTGACAACGATTACCTGAGGGTTAAATTCTTTTAACTCCGAAAGCACATACTTCGCAAGCATGACCATTGTTAAACTTTTCCCCGAACCTTGTGTATGCCAAATGACACCTGATTGCCGATTGCCATTTTCATCTCGGATCTCAATTGTTTTCAAAATTTCCTTTATAGCAAAGTATTGCTGGTAGCGGGTCACTTTCTTCACATCTTTATCAAATAGCGTGAAAAACTGCGTTAGTTCAAGCAAACGTTCAGGATGGAATAACGAGATAATGTTTTTATCCTGCATCGTCGGCAGGCGACCATGAACCGTTTTAACCAACCATCCTTGCAACCATTCTTCTTGTTCTTCTTTCCAAATTGACCAGAATTTCTTCGGTGTGTTACATGTAGCGTACTGGGTTGCATTTTTGTTCGTTGACATGACAATCTGCACATACTTGAATAACTGGGGGGCATAATCCTTCCCCTGATTGCGAATCATTTGGCTAATGCCTTGTTGCATGGAAATAGAAGCCTTCTTACATTCAATCACGCCAAAAGGAATCCCATTCACAAACAAGACGATATCTGGACGGATCGTTCCTTTGCCATCTTGCCTTTCAATCGAAAATTCCTCAACGACATGAAAATCATTGTTTTCAACATTGTCCCAATCGACAAACTGTATCGTAAACGATTTTTTGGAGCCATCAGGTAAGAATTCCGTATAGCTACGCCCTAACAGCAAAGTCTCAAAAATCTTCTCATTCGTCTTCACAAGCCCATCCGTCAAAGCTTCATCCAAATCACGAATAGCTTGTTGGATATTTGTTTCACTGAATTGATAAGAAACACCTTTATATTCATAGCTGTTTAATTCCCGAAGTTTCTGTTCCAATACTGTTTTCAGCAGAACTTCATAGAGATTCCCTCGCATTGCTTCTGCTTCAATTGGATTAATAGTCCCATATCCTAATCCTTGTAACACTTCAATTGCGGGTTGTTGGCTTATGTATCGTTCATCAAATAACTCTTCCCTTGGCACTTTTCACACCTCCGTATCTCTCAAGGAAAAGAGTAAAGTATCAAACCTTTACTCGAATTTTCCCTGTAAGTAGATTTTGCATTAAACCATTTTTCTGTTCCTTCATTTCTTTTACTTGTTTTTCAAGAAGTTTAACTTCCTTATCGGCTTTATTTAATATTAACGCTATTTCTTTTTGTTCTTCAACAGACGGAAGCTGTACTGAAATCTTCATTACTTCGTTTTTAGATATATTAAATCGTGTTGAACCTTGAGCTAACTTGAATACCTGACTTCTGAAATTACGACTTCTAAACAAAAACCGAGCAAATTCGGGTATTAAAAAATCAAAATTGTTCAAACGATAACCGAAGCAAAAACTATTCAGATATACCTCATTAACCTCATCTAATAATACTGAACTCATTGCAACTTCATTTCGTGTTTCAGACGAAGTGGTGAAGAATATATCACCGTATTTAGCAGTATTTTGTTTTTCTCCTTTGTCCAAGGCTACAAAATCCATTAATTTCAAATCTATTTTTGAGTCAGCAAAAATTGTTTTATAAGGTATATACGGCTTTCCTTTTCCAAAATCCTCAGCCTTTTTTCCCGAAAGTCCATTGTACGATTTCCCCAAATCCCCTAATTTGGCTTTTTTCCATTTACCATCAAACCCAAGTAACCGCACTTCACCCGTTAGCAACTTCTGCATAAGCCCTTTTTTCTGCTCTTTCTTCTGCTCAACGAGCTTTTCCTTCAGCTCGATTGCCTTGTCCCAAGTGGAGAGGATTGAGGCGATTTTTAGTTGTTCATCCACATCTTTCGGTATCATAACCTCCAATTCCAAAAAGTCACCTTGGCCTAATGTTTTGTTTCTACCTGCTCCTCCAGGCGATGCCAAGTTTAATAAATACTTACCCTTTGAGGTGTTAAAAAAGTAAGTGATGAAATCTACATTAGATTTACCTTCCTTTGCTTGATACATTGGAAATCGATGCGAAGCGATAAATCCAGATTCATAGCTCGTAGTCTTTGCAACAGCCAACTCCCATGCAAAAACGATATTGACGATGAAGCAATTGGGTTCAACCCAAAACACTGATTTGTTGCCTAACTTCTCTCCAGTAATCTCTTCTTTATGAAAGATGCCTTTCCCATGAGAGCGAATTCCAATCTCTCTGTACACTGCATCTTCCTTGACCTCTACAGGGTTCCTAACTCTTTTCAAAATTTCTTTTAGCTTAAATTTCCCCCAACCATTTGGAACACATTCATTCACAACCTTCACCTCTCAATTTAAATTCCCATAAAATAATGGACTGCCATTTTGTCGACTCCAACAAAATGGTGTCCAATTTCTATTTCAACCTTTTCCGTTCCAAAAACTTATCAAAGTCATCCTTTGGAGGATCTGCCAATCGTTGTTGATGGAAAATATCATATTGTTCTTTCGCCAACTGATCCGCCACTTTTCTGCTAACTGTTCCTGCATTATCAAGAATTTCATGCTCATTAAATTCTAAAAACGCATCTAACCTTGCGATCCAGTCTTTCATGTACATTGGCCTTTTTCGCTTTGCTTGCGTTTCAGCATAGTCCAAATACATGGTAACAATGTGATTCAGATCTTCCATTTCATCTTCTAACAAATAGTTTTTCGCAACGGTGACATCTTCTTTTCTAACTTTATCGCCTTTCCAAGTCGTCAATCCCATATTTTCTTTGGAGGCATCGGCACGAAGTTTAATGAGTTCAGGAGCCGTATGACCATGAATAGCAAAGTGTAATTTATTTTGAACCGTGGCAAAAAACTCCCTCGTCATCTGCACATTTGGATCATAGTCAACTGAAGTGGCATAGATATCCGTAATCTTGTTGTAAAATCGTTTCTCAGACGCACGAATATCTTTAATACGTTTAAGAAGCTCATCAAAATAATCTTGTCCCAGATTACGAATCTCTTTTAAACGCTCATCATCCATGGTGAAGCCCTTTACAAGATATTCGTTCAATCTCTCCGTTGCCCATTGACGGAATTGTGTACCACGGTGTGAACGCACACGGTAGCCAATTGCTATAATCATCTCAAGATTATAATGTTTAACCTTTCTTTGAACTTCCCGTGAACCCTCAACTCGAACTTGTAAGTATTCCTTACAAGTTGAGTTCTCCAATAACTCCGCCTCTTCGTAAATGTTTTTTATATGAAGCGTAATATTCTGGGACGTTGTCTGAAATAGTTCTGCCATTGCTTTCTGCGTCATCCAAACCGTTTCATTTTCCAAACGGACGTTAATTTTTGTTTCACCGTCTTCTGTCTGATACATTAAGAAATTTGTCTCGTTTTCCATCGAGTCAATCACCCCTTTTTATAACCCCAATTCCTGCAAATACTTCTCCATCTGTTGTTCAACTTCCGCAAGCTCTTGTTTAATATTTTCAATATTCTCTTTCACTTGTGCCATATCGACAGGCTCTTCTTCTTCAAACGTATCGACATAACGTGGGATATTCAGGTTATAATCATTTTCTTTAATTTCTTCAAGCGTTGCGACATAGGAATACTTATCTTCCGTTACAAAGTTCTCATATGTCTCAACAATTTTTTTAAGATCTTGTTCACGCAACTTATTCTGGTTTTTATCTTTTTCGTAGTGTTCTTCTCCAGATGCATCAATGAAAAGAACGTCTTTTCTCTGACGATCTTTTTTCATCACAAGAATACAGGCAGGAATTCCAGTTCCATAAAATAACCCCTCAGGTAAGCCAATCACAGCGTCTAACAAGTTCATGTCAATAATTTGTTTACGGATTTTCGCTTCACTGGAGCCTCGGAATAGTACACCATGTGGAAGGATTGTTGCCATTCGACCGTTTTCAGCCAGCGAATAAAGCATGTGCTGTACAAAGGCTAAGTCTCCCCTTGAAGTTGGCGGTACACCCCATTCAAAACGACGGTGTGGGTCAAGACTTGCCTCCATTTTGAATTTGCTGTCCGTATTGCCTTCCCCTGCAAAGCCCATTGCCCATTTATCTAATGAGAACGGGGGATTAGCAACGATTGCCTGGAACTTCATAAGCTTTCCGTCTTCCAAATGAAGAGGATTCGCTAATGTATCCCCCCACTCAATCTTGGCATCGTCAATACCATGAAGATACATATTCATTAGAGCCAGTGAATGCGTTGCACCATTTCGTTCTTGTCCATAGATAGCAACCTTCTTATTCTGTACTTGATTGGCTACCTTAATCAATAAAGACCCAGACCCACAAGTCGGGTCATAGATACGATCATTTTCTTGAGGTTTTACAAGTCGAGCAAGTAGTTCCGAAGCCATTGTTGGCGTGTAAAATTCTCCGCCTTTTTTTCCCGCATCTGATGCGAACCGCTCAATCATGAATTGGTATGCGTCTCCAATTACGTCTTCATTTCCAACAACGGACGGTTTCAATGTGAGTTTATTAAAATCCTCTAACAACGCCCGTAGCATCGCATTACGTTCTTTCGTTTTCCCAAATGTTGCCTCACTGTTAAAATCAATATTGCGGAATACCCCCCGAAGCTTGGCTGTATTTTCATCCTCCAAATGCTCCAATGCTTTGTTGATGATTTGTCCAATTTCCGCATCATTTCGGTTACTGTAAAGGTAATCGAATGTAGAATGTTCATCCAATACGAAACGTTCCCTTGATAAAGCCCGCTTGATACGTTGTTCATCCCCGTCATAACGTTTCGTATATTCTTCCAAATGCTCTTTGTATGCATCACTTAAATATTTGATGAAAAGCATCGTCAAAATATAATCCTTATATGTACTGGAGTCTATTTTTCCCCGAAACGTATCGGCCGCTTCCCATAAAACCTGATTAATCTGTTGTTGTGTCACTTTTTCGCTCATACTGTTTCCTCCTCTAATGTCCCATTAATAATAGAATTTGATATTCCTTTAAACCATTGTTCTTTTTCTTTTATTAACTGCTGATACAACGTTTTCTCACGCAAGTGAAGTTTCCACATGTCAACCAATGCCTTTTGTTTATCTAACGATAATTTAGCAATAGGCAATCCATTCATTACGTTTTGGTTCATACTTGGTATACGACTTCCCGCTTGGGAACGTTCCAATTCTTTCTTCACTTTATCTGAATTCAAATACCAAGCAACGTATTGAGGCAGGAAATCACCATTGTGAATCTTTAGTATCGCAAAGTAAGAGGGAACTAATAATCCACTCTGTTCTTCGTCAATGTATACTGCCATATTCGGCTGACTAAGACGCATAAGCACATCACCTTTACTGGTGAAGTAATGATCATCTAAAATGTCATTACTTTTGAACTGGTCAAAAGAATCAGTTTGAATAAGGCCATCTGCTGTTATGTTTTTTAACGTTAGCAGATTGTACGTTGCTTGTACTTCATAATCCACTTCTGCTTTCTTTCGGCTTAACACAAGCCCTGTCTTAACGTCCGCAATCTCACCAAGTAACATCTTGCACCTCCAATTGAAATTCAAATATGATATTTGAATTAATTATGTTAAATACATCATATGACTTTCAAACGCCTCCGTCAACTAATAATGTTGCTTTTAGTAAATAAGATAATAGACATTGAATAAAAATAAAATGAAAAACTAACTACAATGCTCTTGATATAATTAAATTGCTTCAAATACTGTCTTATAGCACAGGGAGGCGGAGGAAGAAATCTCCTCTGCCTTTCCGTACTTCACCTTTATTTCCCCAAAAGAAAAAAGCTCCCACTTACTTTAAGTGAAGAGCTTACATACCTCATGCTCCCTTTTGATTGTAGATCATTGGAGCTGTTATCGTAATAATTAGTCCAAACAATTGAACAGTTGCTTGAATCTTATCAATCGTATTCAAGGAGTTCGGCAAAAATAATATTACTTCATTCTTCTTACTTACAATTGAATCGCTTTTAATCTTTTGGACAATTGCTTTTTTCATTTTATCGTAAAGTGACCAATGCTTATCATTTGAAATTCTCAACTTAATGAAGCAGTTACCTTGCAAATCATCTAAACATACTACAAAGTCCCGCCCTGCCCCGAACACAATTTGGCGATTCGTTAAGTTCGCTTTTGAACGATGTGCATTCAGGTAAAAAGGGACTTTATGTTTTGCGAAGGAAAGGGAAGAACCCTGATTATATCCTTGCAAAAGGAATTCACGAAGCGATTGTCGACGAAGATACTTGGGAAAGAGCTAAAGCACTTCGCAAAATGCGTGCAACAGGCACACCCCGACAATACTCAGGTAATTTCCCGCTTACAAGCCTTGCTAAATGTCCTGATTGTGGTTCCTACATGACCAGCGTATATGGAGCAAAAAGAAAAAATGGAACTAAAGCACGATATTATGCATGCGGTCAATACCACAACAAAGGTCGAACAGTATGTAATCCAAATTTAATCAATGCGGACTGGCTTGAAAAGGCTGTTTTTGAAAGACTTGAAAATGTGCTATCATCGGATGTTATGATTGACCAAATCACTGAACGAATTAATGCACAAATGAAACAACACCCTAACTCCACAAAGAAAACAAAAGAAATGGAAGCGTTCAAAAAATGTCTTTCGGAGCTTGAAATCCGTAAAAAGAGAATTCAAGAAGCATTTGAAATGGGATCTGACCTTTTCACCCCTACTGAAGCAAAGGAACGTATGGATAAAATTCAGACAGAAACTTCCGAGATACAAAATGAATTATTTAAGCTACAGCAGAATGAAACGAACAATCAAACGGCTATGAAGCCTGTTTCACCCGAATTTGTTAAAAATCAGCTTGGGGAGTTTCTCGAATTAGCCGACCACTTAGAACCATTGGAATTCCGTGATTTACTCATAGCTTCCATCGAGAGAATTAAAGCGACTAAAAAGGAACTCAAGAATATCCACTTCTCTTTCATAGCACACTTAACTGAAAATGCAAAGAATCCATTATCGGATTCTGCATTACATACTGCCTCGAAGTCACAATCACTATTACTTCGAGGCTTATATTTCACCTCAAACCATTACCTATTTGTGATACGGTTCACCCCGCATAATCCGAAACCCTCGATATACTTGCTCCAACAGCACCAATTTCATCAACTGGTGCGGAAATGTCATTTTCGAAAACGACAATAATTCATCCGCCCGTTGGTACACACTGTCATGAAGCCCAAGTGACCCACCAATGACGAATACGACTTTGCTGCGTCCGTACGTCATCAACGATTCCAATCCCGCCGCCAACTCCTCCGATGTTTTCATTTTTCCCTCGATCGCCAACGCGATGACATGGGCATCCGCTCCGATTTTCGACAAAATCCGCTCGGCTTCTTTCTTTTTTACGATTTCCATGTCGGCTTCGCTCAACGATTCAGGTGCTTTTTCGTCCGCGACCTCTACTAGGTCGATTTTGGCGTAGGCACCAAGGCGTTTTGCATATTCGTCAATTCCCATTTTTAAATATTTTTCTTTTAATTTTCCTACTGTCACAATTGTAATATTCACAGGTTGTCCACCCTTTTCAAAATGTTATTCACAGAAGTTATGCACATATCCACAGACCTTCTCAACATCTTGTGCCCGATTATTCGTTCGCCACAACATATAAAGTAGGCTGATTACCGTAATCAGGTTTTGTGGATAACTTCTCTTCTTCCGGTATAAACTTTATTTGCGGCAAGGTTTTTTCCTTGGCAGCAAAGACGTCTAACGCATGTTCTATATAGGTTTTGCAGCTTTCTATCTTCATTTTACCACCTGCTCTCTTTTTCACAAAGTTATGCACAAATATTTTGATTTATCCACATCGATTGAAAACATAGCAAAAGCGGGTGGAATAGCTGTCCGTTGGCTACTCTACCCGCTGTGGATAATTATCTGTTGAAAACTATTTGTAACATCATGACATCAAAATGAATTTCCTGATTTCAGTTCCATGTCGATTTCGAGCAATTTGCCTGCCCGGTATACTTTCATGGTCATCGTATCACCGACCCGTTTCGTATTGTAAAGATGTTTGCGCAAGGTGACCATGTCCTCGATTTTCTCACCGTCCATTTCGACAATTGTATCATATTTCTGGACGCCTGCCTGCTGGGCCGGAGAATTCCGGGCTACGTCGGTGACAACTACGCCGTCCGTTACATCTTCCGGCAATTTCAGCACTTCCTGTTGCTGTCTAGCCGGCACGCTTCGTAAATCAAGCAGGGTGACACCCATTGTCGGGCGGTTGACGGTGCCTGTAGTTTCCAACTGCTCGATGATCGAGACTGCCAAATTAGTCGGGATGGCCAACCCGATCCCTTCGACGGTCGATTCCGTAATTTTCATTGAATTGATACCAATCAGCTGCCCAGCCATATTGATGAGCGCCCCACCGGAGTTGCCCGGGTTGATGGCTGCGTCTGTTTGCAACACGTCCGCCTGCCAATCAATGATGCCGTCCCGGTTCAGGTCAATCGGGATTGACCTGTCCTTCCCTGAGACGACTCCGACTGTCACTGAACCCGAAAATCCAAGACCGAGAGGATTCCCGATGGCAATGACCGTTTCTCCCCGTTTCAAGGCATCCGAGTCGCCGAATTCGAGAACTGTCTTCGCATGCTTGGCATCGATTTCGATGACAGCCAGGTCGGTCCAAATATCACTGCCGATCAATTCCCCTTCCGTTTTTGAACCGTCGTCAAATGTGATTTCCAGCTGCTGTGCATCTTCGACGACATGGTGGTTGGTGACGATGTATGCTTTATCTCCGGACTTCTTATAAATGACGCCCGAACCGACACCCGCTTCTTGGGTCGTTTCAGAGGTCGACCAGAAATCGCGCACTGTCTGCAAGTTGGTGACCCCGACGACGGCGTCTGTCACCTTTCCGACCACCTCTGTCACGTCGTTTGATATGTCGAGCGAAACACGCTCCGACTGGACCTTGTCGGCGAGGCCCAACGTTTCATTGTTCCCGCTTGGCCCTTTTTCGCCCGTCCCGCTGACATTGGTCATTAAAAACCAAACGAGCAACCCGCCGACGATGGCGCCCAGCAAGCCCGGGAAAAACCCTCCCCGTCGTTTTGGCGGCTTTGGAGGGGGAGGTGCGATCTCCCTTCTTGTTTCAATTACAGGTTCGGTTCCATTTAAAGGTCGACGATCCCTGTCGTCCGGATAATTTTTGAACTCATCCATGCTCCTCTTCCTTTCCATACAGTCTTTTACTTACCTTACCCTTATTCCATTTTTTCAAAAATCGAGAAGCGTTTCAAATAGGATGCTTTTATGCGGAAGCGGAGGGTGCGGGAAATGAGGTCATGAGTGCGGCGCGAACATTTATGAGCGTGATTCCCAAGGTTATGGGCGCGGATACTGAGGTTATGAGCGCCGCACGAGCTCTTATGGGCGCGAGGACCATCGCTATGAGCGCAGCACGGGCACTTATGGGCGCGAGGCCCGTCGTTTTGAGCGCCGCACGGACACTTATGGCGCAGATACTGAGGTTATGAGCGCGGCACGGACACTTATGGGCGCAAGGTCCGTCGCTATGAGCGCAGCACGAGCACTTATGGGCGCGAGGCCCGTCGTTTTGAGCGCCGCACGGACACTTATGGGCGCGTGGCCCGTCGTTTTGAGCGCCGTGCGAGCTCTTATGGGCGCGAGGACCGACGTTTTGAGCGCAGCACGGGCACTTATGGGCGCGAGGTCCGTCCTTATGAGCGCTGCACGGGCACTTATAAGCGCGAGGTCCGTCCTTATGAGCGCTGCACGAGCTCTTATGAGCGCGAGGTCCGTCGCTATGAGCGCGGCTGCGGGTACTTCATTCAAACAAATAAAAACCCCACCGAACCGAGGTTCTTATACTGTGACCAACTCGGTCGGCTTTTCTGCATCCGTGTCGTACAGATGCACGAATTCGCCGGTTCGGATGCCGCATGTCTCCAGTGTCTGGGACACGCTCATCCGGGCCAAGTCCTTCATATTATTATCTTTGCTCAAATGGGACAGATAAATTCTCGTCTCTTTTTCTTTCACGACTTCGCTCATGGCGACCGCCGCGTCTTCGTTGGAGACGTGGCCGACATCGCTGAGGATCCGCCGTTTCACCGACCACGGATAGCGGCCCATCTGCAACATGCTGACGTCATGGTTGCTTTCGAACACAAAGGAATCGGCACCTTGGATGATCCCTTTCATGCGATCGCTGACATAACCGGTATCTGTAATGATCGCCAATTTCCGATCGTTTTCATGGAATACGTAGAACATTGGATCCGCCGCGTCATGGGAAACGGCAAAGGATTGGACGTCCAAGGAACCGAACGATTGGACTGTATCCATGTCGAACTGGAAACGCTGTTCGAGTGGAATCGTGCCGACGAGCCCGTCCATCGCCTTCCACGTCTTTTCATTCGCATAGATCGGCATGCCGTACTTCCGTGCCACGACGCCAATCCCTTTAATATGATCGCTATGCTCGTGTGTGACGAAAATACCGTCGACTTGTTTCAAAGAACGGTCGATGCCAGCCAGGAGCCCTTCCAACTTTTTCGCACTGAAACCGGCGTCGACCAAAAATGCATGCTGCTCGTTCTCTATATAAATCGCATTGCCTGTACTACCACTGGCAAGTACACTAAAGCGCATCGCTTAAAACCTCATTCCTTCTCTTCATCGGAAACGTCCAATTGGAACTCTAGGACTTTACCTTCGATTGCATTGATGAAGTGATTTTCAATCGTTCCATCCTTCAATTCTACACGAACATTCCAAGTCGGGGCAAATACTAGCGTTTCGGTCAGCAACGTGGAATAGCCGAGTGTGACCCGTTTCACTTTCGAATCGGGTTTTATATACCCTCGGTTGGACAGTGAGCCGATTGCTTCGATCGGGGAGAGAAGGTCCTTCTTCCGATTATAGCTGACAAATTCTTCGCACATCCGCTGCTCGTAGCTGACCACTTTGCCGTCCTTGCTCAAATAGACCGTCAGCATTGCATGGGTGCTGAAGTAAATCGGTTCGCCCAGCGCCTTTTGGAAGAAGAGGGCTGTTCTTTCCTCCTCGTCCACCTCCCACAGCTGATATTCCGTTCCATTGAGCACATACTTGCTGAGGAAGTCGGTGAAATTGTAATCGCCTTTCGCATTTCGAACCGTTTCAGGGCTGTCCAACACCGACTGGAGGACCGTTTCACCTACGATGACGGCAGACTGGCCTTCCAGTTTCCCGACTTCCTCCTTGTCAAAGGCGACCGCTTTGGCTGAAATATAAGAAGCGTCATTCTGAGTGGGGGGAAGGGGATCATGCGTGATATTATCCATCTTCAGCGCTTCCTCAATCGACGTTTTCCCCATCACCTGCAAGTTTTGTGACTCCATATGCCGATTGAGGTAAAGAGAGTACAAAAAGACATTTAAAATGGAAAAAATAACGATGAAGATCGTTTTGGTCTTACTCCAATCCATAATCCTCACCCCCGGTCATTTCATCAGAAAAACGAATCCACGTGCCATTTTTTAAATAAAACCAGGAAGGTTCCATCGTAAATAGCCTACGATCTGTGTCCCGCTCCATGTAATAGCCTGGTATAATCTCCTCAATTTGACTGAAATCTTCATCGCTCAACTGTTTCAGCGTCTCCACGACGTCCCGGCCAGATGGAAGGAAAATCGTCTCCGTCTCGGATGTCAATGTCAAATCGAGCGTATAATACGGTCGGAAATAACGGAAAATCCGGTTATCCCCCCAAATCTCCATTATTTCCGTGGAACCGGGAGTGTCGCTGTAAACGGGCAACCCATGGATATACAATTGGAATTTTACGAAGCGGGAATCTGGATTCATGAAAATGTAACGGTATTCCGATGTCCATCCGCTATGTTCATTGATGAAATCAATCGTCTTCTCCAACAGTTCGGAAGGGATTGCCCTCTCGGAACTTTGAGCAGCTGGGAGGACGAAATCCAACATCTTCTTTTCCGTATCAACTGTCATCTGGGCGTGGTCATCCGCGAATTCCTCCATCACCGAATCGACCTGGCTGCGACGAACCGCATTCGGATCGGTGAAGAGTGCATCCCGGAATCGGTTCGGCAAAGAATCGCGAGACCGGTTCGGACTGATTTCCTCTTGGAAATACTTTGTCCGGACGGTTTCCACCGGCATGGCCGGCACCGTGATGAAGTTGGCTGGATTCTCCGGATCGATGTCTGCGTATTCCTCAAACTCCGCTGCCCAAGCCACAATGCTTTGCTGGAATGTCCGATAGTCATCGACCTTCCCTTTTGCCTTATAAAGCAGACCGTCCTTGCTGTTGACAAAGAATAGGTTCAAGTCGACTCCTTCTGCTTTCGGTTTCCAATCGACAACGAGACGGTCGAAGGATGCTTCCGGCACTACTTCCTCTTCGATATTCAACACTTTGTCGTAGAGCGGAATGGGGACCAACCCTTGGAAATGCAATGAAAAATGATGGTGTTTTCTCATCAATGTCGCCCATTTATCCATCTTGAAATTACCATCCGCCAAGATGAGGTCCGAAATTCGCCATTTCTTCATCTCTTCCATGACAGTATCGATTTCTTCGGCAGTGGAAGTCCCTTTTAATCCATCATCAAAATTAAAAACGATTTTGTATGGTTTGATCACTTCATCTATTTCCATCCGGGCGGCAATCGAGATATCAACGGTCGGCAACTCCTCAATCGATTTCAGGCGCGGAGTGTACGTCCAAATGGAGAAGGTGAAGGTGACACTCAAAACGACAAGCAATAGCAGAATCACGGACTTGACCGGTTCGATATACTTCAATCCCATTCACCTTCCTCTTGTTGCTCAAATGGCAGTGTGAAGAAGATCGTCGTCCCTTGTCCTTCTTCACTGTCCGCCCAAATCTCGCCGCCATGGGCAGCGATCATTTCCTTAGCAATGGCCAAGCCAAGGCCCGTGCCGCCCATCGCCCGCGATCTGGCGCGATCCGCACGGTAGAACCTTTCGAAAATACGATTGACATTCTCTTTCGGGATGCCCATCCCATCGTCTGAAATCATCACTTTGATAAAGTCACCTTGCAAACTCAAACCAAACCGGATATCTCCGCCGTCCGGTGAATATTTCAACGCGTTTGAGATGATATTGTCCAAGACTTGCGTCATCTTATCCGGATCGATTTCGACAAACAGCTCAGTGGAAGGCAAAAATCTGCGGAAATGCACATTTTGCGATTTGGAGAATTCGAAGCGGTCGATGATGGAATTGAAAAACTGGTTGAAATCCACCCACTCTTGGTTCAGGTCATAGTCCTGGCTGTCCATCCGAGAAAGCTTCAGCAAGTCGTTCACCAATCGGATCATCCGCTCCGTCTCCGTCTGCGTTACGTGGAGGAAAGAGGGGGCGATCTCCTCATTCCGCCAAGCCCCGTCCGCCAATGCTTCCAAATAACTGCGCATCGTCGTCAGCGGCGTACGCAATTCATGGGAGACGTTCGAGACGAATTCCCGGCGTTCCATATCGATTTTTTCTTGTTCCGTATTATCATGGAGCACGACAATCAGCCCGTTCACAAACCCGGTCTCCCGCTGTGTGACGGAGAATGTTGCCCGCAAAATATACGGTCTTTCATCCGTACTGAAATCCAGTGCGATGGAATCCTTGATTTGAATCAAATCTTCGAACGTGTACTCCTGTTCCAGCCCAAGGATGCTCGCAATCGGGCGATTGAGCACGAGGTCGCGTGTCAGGCGGAACATGGATAGAGCAGAATCATTAATCAGGCTGACGCGTCCTTTCCGGTCGGTCGCAATGACGCCATCCGTCATGTTCTCAAGGACGGACGCCAGTTTCCGACGCTCGCTTTCCGTCGTGGACTGGGATTCTTGCAACTGGTTCGTCAAATGGTTGAACGCGATCGCCAGCTGACCGATTTCATCATTCCCATACACCCGCACCTTGCGTGAGAAATTCCCTTTTGCCATCGCCTGTGCCTGACGCCTCATATCGGAAATCGGCCGCGTGATCGTCTGGGCGATGAAAATGCCGATGATAATCGTAATGGTCAGTGAAAACGCGGTTCCGCCCGCAAGGATCTGAGTGACTTCATCAATCTGCTGATAGACGTTCTCGATATTCGAAACTACATATAATGTGCCGATCACTTCGCCATTAAACAGGATCGGCTGGGCCCGGACCATGATCCGCTCCCTCATGTTTTCATCGTAGTAGATATTCTCATAGGGTGATTCGGATGCAATCGATCTTTTGATAGTGTCATCCAACGATCGTTGCCCGACCATCACTTGATTATCCAAGACCGATGTCGCCAGGATGCGGTATCTGGAGTTGACGACCCGGATTTCATTGATATCATCCGAATTAAACCCCGAAAGGACGGTCCGCAAACTCTGTTCGAGTGTCGGATCGTCCGTTGAACGCTCTTTTATCAATTCTTCACGCACGCTGAATTCCACCAGGTTCATCTTATCGGTGATGGAATTCGTGAAGTTGTCCTTCAATGTCTGTTCAAGTTTCTGGACAAAGTAAAGGCCGATTATTTGCATGGCAACCATGATCAGCAATACGTAAATCAATACAAGCTTGACGTGAATCGAACGGAAGAAACCGACCTTCTGCATAGCTTACTCCTGTTCCGGATCACGCAGGTAGTAGCCTACCCCACGCCGCGTCACAATCCATGCCGGATGGCTCGGAGTATCCTCGATCTTCTCCCGTAAACGGCGGATGGTGACGTCCACGGTACGGACATCGCCAAAATAATCATAGCCCCAGACCGTTTGCAGCAAATGTTCACGTGTCATCACTTGACCGATATGCTTGGCCAGATAATGAAGCAGTTCGAATTCCCGGTGGGTCAATTCAATCGTCTCATCCCGTTTCAGCACGAGGTAAGCATCCGGCTGAATGACCAGATTCCCGACCGTAATTTCATTCGTCGATTCCCCTTGCTCTTCCTGCACCACTTTCATATGACGCCGCAGATTCGCCTTCACCCGCGCAATCAGTTCCCGTGTGCCGAACGGCTTCGTCACGTAATCGTCCGCACCGAGTTCCAGCCCTAGCACTTTATCGATTTCGGAATCCTTGGCAGTCAACATGATAATCGGGAAATCGTATTTTTTACGCACTTCCCGACAGACTTCCATTCCGTCGCGTTTTGGAAGCATGATATCCAAGAGCATCAGGTCAGGCTTTACTTCCTCGACCTGTTCCAACGCTTGCTCTCCATCATATGCGCAATATACATTGAAGCCCTCTTTTTTCAGATTGAATTCGAGTATATCGGCAATCGGCTTCTCATCGTCTACGACTAATATCGTTTTGTCCTGCATATTCACTTCCCTTTCTCGCCATTTTGCGTCTATTTTCTATGAGATTAGATGTTATGGTCATCCTTTAACTCTATCACTGTTTGTGCTGTTTCGCACGTGCTATCAAGACTTTTCGATGCTATTTCCCGGGCAATAATTCCCGTTTTTTGTCGAATGATGCGCAAACGGGTTGGAGGGCATAGGCTAAGACACATCTCTAGGAGATAAAAAATGGGGACCGTCCTTTTCAGACAGCCCCCGCATTCTATTTCAAAACACTCATCGGATTGATGTTTTCTCCGTTTTTCAATACTTCGAAATGGAGATGGACACCGGTGGATCGGCCCGTGGAACCCATGACACCGATTTTCGCGCCTTGTGCCACGGTTTGTCCGACACTGACATCAATGGAAGATAAATGTGCATATAACGTTTCATAGCCATTTTCATGGCTGACGATGATACGGTTACCGTATGCGCCGCTTGGACCCGCGGCAGTGACAACACCATTATCGGCAGCTTTGATCGTCCGGTTGGAAGGGCGGGCGATATCGATTCCGAGGTGCATCCGACCCCAGCGTGATCCCATATGGCTTGAGATATAGCCACCGACTGCCGGCCATGCAAACGAGCCTGTCCCTCGCGATGCGATCACTTTCGTGCCGACGACCAGCACTTTATCCGTCGGTTCTGCAGTGACTGTTTCTTCTTGAATGGAGCGCCCAACCACTTCACCGTTTTGCTTGCGAATCAATTCGGTGACGACTTTCTCTCCGTCAACGCCTTTTTGCGTTACTTTCTTTTCCCCTTTTAATAGGGTTTTGTCCTGCTCTTTTATTGTTTTGAAGGGGATCGGCTCTTTCCGTTTTGATTCGAAATGAGCTTCCACTTCAACGAACGGCTCAAACTTCGTGACATTCAACTCATCACCCAGCTGCAGAACGGTATCCGCCTTGTAGTCCGGATTCAACTCCAATAGCTGTTTGGTCGTCATGTCATGGGCTGCCGCTATTTTTCCTAGAACATCGCCTGGTTGAACGACATATTTCTTATTTTCCAACGTCCCTTTGTTCAATAGCTGAACGGCCTTTTTCACATTCAACACATCTTCCGGTGCGGCTTGTCCTTCGTCCGCCTGGATGTCGCTGCTCATCATAATATCCGCAACGCGTGTTTCATTCTCTTTCAAAGGGGGTAAAGGTTCATTGGACGCTTGGCGCTTCTCGAATGCGTTAAGTTCCTTTTCCGTGACGGTTTGCAATTTCAGTTCACGGACTACATTTCGGTAAGCATCCATGTCTTTTACATAGAGAGCTGTTTCTCCGTCCACAAGAACGCCAACCGCTTCCGCCTCCACAGACATTTTTTTCTGTAACGAATCCAAGACCGTCTCGTCGGCGGTACTAGTTTCGAATACTTTTTCCGGGATGACCGATAGATCCGCTACTTTCAACTGCAAGTCTTCATATTGTGCAGCAGCTTCTTCTAGTTTCTGTTCTTTCAATTGTTCAATCTTCTCTTTATCTGAAATCTTGCCTATGTATTCATCATTGGTATAGACATGATAGACTGTTGCCAGGTTGTCTTTCTCGGGTTCGTTGGCAAACCCTACGTTCAATCCGATTCCCGCTAACAATACTGCGGTAAGTATGAATTTCGGAAATGCCTTTGCTATCCTATTTCCTTTTCGGACTTCCTTGGAAAACATGGATCCTCCGTACTCCTTCCGTTGTTCAACCGATCTGTAACACCCCGGCACCTGACCGGGTACTCCCTATACAACTCATTCTGTTGTAAATACAATTACATCGGTATATCATTTTTCACACTTCTCCAATCTATCATAGTTAGCAAGACACTTGGGCAAAACAACCATATTGTAATGCAATTGTATCATTGCATCCAATATTTTATAATTAATGGAATATAAATGTATATTATTAACGAGGAAACACCTATATATTTAATCTTTTTCTCTAGTTTTTCCGATTTTCCACACAAATATAGGACAAAAAACACGAACATCCCCATCTCACATCGGGACATTCGTGTTTTTCTATTCTAATAAGCTGCTGGTGCATGCTGGCTCCAGTCGATATTGACAAACTTGTTATATTCCTTCGCAAAGGCGAGTGTTACAGTACCAGTCGGACCGTTCCGCTGCTTGGCTATGATGATTTCAATCATATTCTGATTCTCTGTTTCTTTATCATAATAGTCTTCACGATACAGGAACGAAACGATATCGGCATCTTGCTCGATACTTCCCGACTCCCGTAAATCCGACATCATCGGACGCTTGTCTTGACGTTGTTCCACGCCACGGGACAGCTGGGACAACGCAATGACGGGCACTTTCAACTCACGGGCAAGAGCCTTCAAGGAACGGGAAATCTCGGAGACTTCCTGTTGGCGGTTTTCTCCGGAACGGCCGCTTCCTTGAATCAACTGCAAATAGTCGATCATGATCATGCCAAGGCCATGTTCCTGCTGAAGACGTCGGCATTTGGATCGGATTTCATTGATCCGGATACCGGGGGAGTCATCGATGAAAATCCCCGCATTGGATAAGCTCCCCATAGCCATTGTCAACTTCCGCCAGTCTTCCGCCTCCAAGTTTCCGGTCCGCAGCACTTGCGCGTCGATATTGCCTTCCGCACAAAGCATCCGCATGACGAGCTGCTCGGCGCCCATCTCCAAACTGAAGATGGCCACATTCTCGTCCGTCTTCGTAGCGACATTTTGTGCCACGTTCAATGCGAACGCCGTCTTCCCGACGGAGGGGCGGGCGGCAACGATGATCAGGTCATTGCGCTGGAAACCGGCGGTGATTTTGTCCAGATCCCGGAATCCGGTCGGAATCCCGGTCACTTCCCCTTTACGTGTATGGAGCAGCTCGATGTTGTCGTATGTTTCGACCAACACGTCTTTGATATGACGGAAATCACCCGCATTTTTGCGGTTGGAGACTTCCATCATCTTCTTTTCCGCTTCGGATAAAAGCGCCTCGACTTCATCCTCTCTTGTGTAGCCATCCTCGACAATGGAAGTGGCGACCCGGATCAGACGGCGCAGCAAAGCTTTCTCTTCTACAATTTTTGCATAATGGACAATGTTGGCAGCGGTTGGAACGGCATTGGCCAGCTCCGTCAAATAAGAGATGCCGCCGACATCCTCCAGTTCTTTTTTGGCCGATAATTCTTCGGTTACCGTAACGACGTCAATGGCTTGGCCTTTATCACTCAAGCCGATCATCGTATCGAAAATTTTCCGATGCGCAATCCGGTAGAAATCTTCGGGCATGAGGATTTCCGCCGCTGTGATGAGCGCTTGCGGTTCAAGGAAAATTGCTCCGATGACCGACTGTTCCGCTTCGTTATTATGTGGTGGGACGCGATCGATCATCTGGTCCATCGTACTATCTCCTTATCATTCTTCGGTTACATGGACTTTCAAAGTTGCCGTCACTTCCGGATGCAGTTTCACCGGGACATTCGTATAACCAAGCGCACGGATGGCATCCGGCAATTCCATTTTCCGGCGGTCCACTTTGATGCCTTCGCTTTTATTGAGAGCTTCCGCAATCTGCTTCGTTGTAATCGATCCGAAGAGGCGTCCGCCTTCTCCCGATTTCGCCTTCATCTCAACAGTGATATTGTCCAGCTTCTCTTTTAAGGCTTGAGCTTCTTTCAACTCCTCAGCAGCGTCTTGGGCGGCACGCTTTTTCTGCCCTTCCAGCTTGCTTAAGTTCCCTGGAGTTGCTTCTACAGCCACATTATTTTTAAACAGGAAGTTTTGCGCGTAGCCAGGAGACACTTCTTTGATTTCGCCTTTCTTCGCTGTCCCTTTTACATCCTTCAAGAAAATCACTTTCATCTCAATTTCCCCTCTCCGTATGATTTTGAATGACTGTCCTTAACATTTCTTCGGCCTCTTCCACCGAATCGACTTCCAATTGGCAAGCCGCATTGGTCAGATGCCCGCCGCCGCCCAGCTCTTCCATGACCAACTGGACATTGAATTCGCCTAAAGACCGGGCACTGATCCCAATCTTACCGTCGGCACGCGGTGCAATGACAAACGACGCCGTCACGCCTTGCATCGTCAGCAATATATCGGCCGTCTGTGCAATCAAGACCGAACCGTAGGCAACCCCATCCGAACCGGTGGCAATGGCGATGCCATCGTCGTCCAAGTCGACGGTCTCGATCAATTTCGACCGTTTGACGTACGTGTCGATGTCCTCTTTCAGAAGGCGCTGGACAAGTATCGTGTCCGCGCCGTTTGTCCGAAGATAGGATGCCGCATCAAACGTCCTCGAACCTGTACGGAGCGTAAAGCTCTTCGTATCGACAATGATGCCGGCCAGAAGTGCGGTTGATTCGAGCATCGTCAGCTTTTCATGTTTCGGTTGATATTCAATCAATTCCGTAACGAGTTCGGCAGTGGACGAGGCATACGGTTCCATATAGACAAGCATCGTGTTTTTGATGAATTCCTCGCCGCGTCTGTGATGATCGATGACGACCATTTTCTCGGCCTTGTCCACAATCCGTTCCTCAATGACCATGCTCGGTTTATGGGTATCGACTACAATGACGAGCGATTTGCTCGTCATCATTCCCAATGCCTCATCCGGGCTGATGAATTGCCGGAAAAGTTCCGGATCGCCTTCGATTTCATCCATCAACCGCGTGACACTGCCATCCAGCTCATTAAAATTGATGACGATGTATCCTTCTATATTATTCATGCGAGCCATCTTCCTGACACCAATGGATGCACCGATTGCGTCCATATCCGGCATCCGATGCCCCATGACAAACACTTTGTCGCTCCCTTGGATCAGATCGCGCAACGCATGGGAGATGACACGCGCCCGGACACGCGTCCGTTTTTCCACCGGATTCGTTTTTCCTCCATAGAACTTCAACTTGCCGTCGGACCGTTTGATGGCGACTTGATCGCCACCCCGGCCTAACACCAAGTCCAAACTGGATTGCGCAAGTTCTCCGAGTTCAATGAGGGAGTCCGATCCCGTTCCGACCCCGATACTGAGCGTCAGGGAAGTGCTCTGTTTCGCAGTCGTTTCCCGGATTTCATCCAACAGGGAAAACTTCGATTTCTCCAACACCACTAACGTCCCTTCATTGAAAACGGCGAGGAACCGATCAGAGGCGATCCGTTTTACGAAGATTCCATTCTTCGTTGCCCAATCATTGACGAGCGAGGTGACAAGGGAGTTGAGCTGACTTCGCGTTTGGTCGTCCATCGTCTGGGCAACCTCGTCGTAGTTATCGACGAGCAGAATGCCGATCACGGTCCGATCCGCGTCATACAACGATTCCATCTCCACTTGTTCCGTCACGTCAAATAAATAAATAAGCTTTTCTTCCACTTTATAAAAAGTATTATACGAGCGATCTCCAACCGTCAGAAGGGAATGCTCGGATGTTTCACTCTTCACCAAAGACTCGAACTGGCCGGATAAGCTGAGTAATTCTTCGCCGATTAACGTTTCCATGTTGAACATCCTGGCGGCAAAGGGGTTCGCCCATTCGATCACCTGGTTTTCATTCAATAAAATGATTCCAATCGGCATTTCCAGCAGTGCTTCTTCGCCGACTTTTTTCATACGATACGACAGGGTTTCGATATGTTTTTCCGTTTCGAGATAGGTGCGTTCTTCCGCTTTCCATGCCGCCCCGATGAAAACGGCGAACAGGATGGTGTACACAAGACCGAACCAAAAGTTGGATAGAAACAGCAACACAGCCGCCAGGATACCGAGAAGAGAAAGGGCTAGTAATGGATAGCGGATTGCTCTTATTCTAAAAAAAGACGTCATCTTTCCCAGCTCCTTACTTTGTCTTGTCTCTTCCGATCCAAGCGCGGATATTCACACCCGTGTCTATAATTCCAAGAAACGTCGTTATCGGGCTCAGCAATAGCGCCAGAACCGTCAGCAGCCCAGTCACAGCCTTCGGGACCTTCATCGTATACATATAGTAATGGATCAGCGAAATTCCTTGCAACAGGAACAGGACCCGTAAGATGATGGTCGCATTCATCGTCATCAAATAGAGGTCGGAACCCGGCTCCATTTTGACAAAAAGGGTGATCAGGATCAGAATTCCATAAACGACCGCCGTGATGAAGGGTAGCTTCATATTCCGGAATGGCGGAAACTTCGGGACTTCATGCCGCAGACGCCGAGCCACCGCCAGATTCAAGGTGACCAGGATAAAGGCGATTGAAAAGATCCCCAAGATGAAAATGGCCGGGATGGTGTTCTCGTACATGGTGAATGTCGATTCCATCATCTGCTCGTAGCCCTCCGGCAGTCCACCGAACGTCCTCATCGTTTCCATCATTTGGTCTTGCATTTCGCGGAGAATACGGAACAGTTCCTCCACAAAGTTGAATTGGAATAAGAACACGGCCCCTACATACATAAGGATAGTAGTAATCAGTAAAGACAAAGCGGATGCCATGAAGATATATAATTTCGATCTTCCCAGCTTGACAGTTTCCCCGATCACGAAACCGATCAGGCCGAGGATAAAAGCGAGCGGAACCAGGAAGAGCCCCCCGACCAACATCGACAGCAGCACACCTGCAAACGTAACGAGCAGGGACGATGCCCGGTCATAGGTGAGCCGGTATAACAGGATCGGCAACGGGATGAAGAGCATCGTCACATTTCCGATAAAGGGCACATAGAGAGAGACCGCAAGCAAGACTGCAAAGAGTGCAATCATCATCGCCCCATATGTGATCTTTCTTGCATTATCTGGCATAGGTTCGTTCCTCCGGTCAGCAGCAGGGAACTTCACATTCACCTGTTCTGATTTTATTTCCCTCAATCTTTCAATTGTATCATGCTTTTTTCATTTAGACCAAAATCGGAACGTACATTCCTGTTAAGCAGTGACATGAAAAGAGCAAAAAACCGCCTGTAAGCCGGATGTGCCGGACTGACAAGGCGGTCATGATGAAAGAAATTATTTATCTTCCGCTACGAAAGGAAGAAGTGCCATGATACGTGCGCGTTTGATAGCAGTTGTCAACTTACGTTGGTACTTCGCGCTTGTTCCTGTCACACGGCGAGGTAAGATTTTTCCACGCTCAGAAATGAATTTCTTGAGTAGGTCAGTATCTTTATAATCAATGTGTGTAATGTTGTTAGATGTAAAATAACAAACTTTACGGCGTCTTTTGCCTCCACGACGTGGTGCCATATCGTATTCCCTCCTTGTTCATTTAGATTCGTCCGCTGCTGCCCGATCTTAGAACGGCAGGTCGTCATCCGATACTTCAATCGGACCGCCTGCCGAAAACGGATCATCATCGGTACGTGTATAGTTCTGCTGACTCGGTTGGTGTTGTGGTTGATTGGGCTGGTAGTACGGTTGGTTGTTCTGCGGCTGGCCGCCATACGACGGTGCGCCTTGTTGGTAAGATCCGGTTCTTTCCGTGTTCGCGCTGGCATTGCGCGGTTCCAAGAACTGCGTACTGTCGGCGACGACCTCGGTTGTGTACACGCGCTTGCCGTCTTGTCCTTCGAAGCTGCCCGTCTGAATACGGCCATCCACTCCGACAAGACTGCCTTTTCTTAAAAAGTTCGCGATGTTCTCGGCCTGTTTCCGCCATGCAACGCAATTGATGAAATCCGCTTCCCGTTCACCTGACTGGTTCTGGAAAGCCCGATTGACCGCCAATGTGAAGCGGACAACGGCAATGCCTGTCTGCGTATAACGGAGTTCCGGATCTTTGGTCAACCTTCCTACTAAAACAACTCGGTTAATCAATACAATTCAACCTCCCTCATCATTTTGTAAGTGCCACTCTATTTGAATTATTTCTCAAGGCGAACAGCCATATGACGAAGGATATCTTCGTTGATGTTCGCTAGACGTGTAAACTCATCGATTGCTTCAGTTCCTGCGTTCACTTTTACAAGTTGGTAGAAACCTTCATGCAAGTCGTCGATTTCATATGCAAGACGGCGCTTGCCCCACTCTTTCGACTCGATGATCTCCGCTCCATTCGAAGTAAGGATTTCATCATAACGGTCGATCAATGCTTTTTTCGCCTCATCTTCTACCGTTGGGCGGATAATGTACATGATTTCGTACGTTCTCATCTTCAGTCACCTCCTTATGGACTTGGGCCCTGCTGTGACCAGCGGGCAAGGAGTAAGTAATGTTTATTACTCACATCAACACATTCTACCACATCTCCGTTAGGCTTACAACTTTTTTTCTTGTATAATGGTGACAGTCACCTAAACAACTTGGAAACGATTCCGAATTGTCCGGAATTTGTAAAGGTGATACCTTTACAATGAGGCAGGTGATGGGAAGATGGATGAGCAAAACATACCGGATCATATCGTGGAACTGGATCTGCCAAAAGTGGCGAAGTTCAGTATGCTGCTGACGGGAGTGGCCCTAGTTCTTTTATTCGCGGTGAAAGTATGGATCGACAAAGGATTTTCAATCGAAATCACGCTTTGGAATACGCTGTTATTCATCGTCGGTTATGTAGTATTGATCGTATTGCATGAAGGATTCCATTTGCTCGGATTCCGCATTTTTGGCAACGTGCCCTGGAAGCGGATGGTTGTCGGGGTCAATTGGAAGATGGGGGTCGCCTATGCAACAACCGACCAATTGATGACGAACCGGGCCATCCGAAAAGCATTGCTCCTGCCGTTCTGGACAACGGGAGTGGTGCCGGCCATTGCCGGCCTCGCCATGAGCAACGGCCTTCTGTTAGGGCTGGCCGCTTTCCTGATCGGCGGGGCGGCGGGGGACTTCGCCATGTACCGGGAACTGCGGAAGTTGCCGGATGAGTGGCTTGTGAAAGATGACCCCGAAATGCCTAAGCTGTATTTATTCAGACCTGAGAGTGGAATCCAAAGGGGACATGAAACATAAAGTGATGAGCAACGGGCATGGCTTATGAGCACGGTACACGGAGTTATAAGCGCGGAGATACGACTTTGGGCACGGTGCACGGAGTTATAAGCACAGAGCTTCGACTTATGGGCCTGGAACGCAGAGTTACAAGCGCGAGACCTCGACTTATGAGCGCACCCCGGATATTTACCAGCCCCTAAAAATAAAGCCCTGCCGCGAGATTCCACGGCAGGGCTTCTTACTATTCAATCAAACATTAAAGCGGAACAACATGACGTCTCCGTCTTTGACGATGTATTCTTTACCTTCGAGGCGAACTTTTCCGGCTTCTTTGGCGGACGCCATGGAGCCAGCTTCTACGAGATCGTCGTAGGCGACAGTTTCTGCCCGGATGAACCCGCGCTCAAAGTCGGTGTGGATAATGCCCGCACATTGCGGCGCTTTCATCCCTTTTCGGAAAGTCCAAGCCCGGACTTCCTGCACGCCCGCTGTGAAATACGTGGCCAACCCGAGAAGATGGTAAGCAGCTCTGATCAATTGATCCAATCCCGACTCCTTGATGCCGAGCTCTTCTAGGAACATGGCTTTCTCTTCGTCTTCCAGCTCCGCCATTTCTTCCTCGATTTTCGCGCACACTACGATGACTTGCGCATTGTCTTTCTCCGCAAATTCCCGGACAGCTTGGACATATTCATTGTTGTCCGCATCGGCAATTTCATCTTCCGATACATTCGCCACGTAGAGCATCGGCTTGATCGTCAACAAGTGCATGCCTTTGACGACATTATACTCATCCTCGGACAATTCCACCGAACGTGCCGGTCTCTCTTCTTCGAACGCCGCTTTCAGTTTCAATAAAACCGGTTCTTCGATCATGGCCTCTTTGTCTTTCTGTTTGGCCATCTTCGATACGCGGACTAAACGCTTGTCGACACTCTCCATATCAGCCAAGATCAATTCCAAATTGATGATTTCGATATCGGCGATCGGATCGACTTTCCCGGAAACGTGTGTAATGTTTTCATCCGCGAAACAACGGACGACTTGGCAAATGGCATCCACTTCCCGGATGTGGGAAAGGAATTTATTCCCCAATCCTTCTCCTTTGCTCGCCCCTTCGACAATCCCCGCAATATCGGTGAACTCGAAAGCGGTTGGTACCGTCTTTTTCGGAGTGACCAACTCGGTCAACTTTTGCAACCGTTCGTCCGGCACCTCGACAATGCCGACGTTCGGATCAATCGTACAGAACGGATAGTTCGCCGCTTCCGCCCCTGCCTTTGTAATTGCATTGAACAACGTCGATTTCCCCACGTTTGGCAGGCCGACAATCCCAGCTGTTAACGCCATTGTTTCCACAACCTTTCCATATATATCAATTCAAATGATTTCCTAGTCAACTCTTCCATTATAAGGACAACAAACCGGGATGTCTATCCGTTCAAGCCTCTGGTTCGGCTTTCACTAGCACTTTTTTCATCTTTTTGGAAAACTCGTTTCGTGGAATCATGACACTATGTCCGCAGCCTTCGCATTTAATGCGGATATCGGCACCCATGCGGATGATTTTCCAAGCATTCGTTCCGCACGGATGTTGCTTTTTCATTTCCACAATATCGTGCAGGCCAAATTCCTTCATCCTTCCCACATCCCTTTCCTATGAACTGGTAAATGATTTCGTAATGATTGTCGGGTAAGGGATTTGAATCCCTTCCAAATCCAAATACTTCTTCAAGCCAACTGCAATCAGTCGCGCACAATCATAATGCTTCATCGGCTGCGTCTCCGCAATAATGCGGACCGTCATATCGGTGTCGGTGAATTCCTGTGCACCAATCAGCTTGGGCGCCTTGATGAACTCTTCATGTCCACTCGGCAAATTGGCCAAATAGCTCTCCATCAAGCTTTCCGTCTTTTCGATGCCGACCTCGAAAGGAATGTGTACATCGACGATGGCCAATGAGTTTTCCAATGAGTAATTGACCACTTGGGTGATCCCGCCGTTCGGAATGATGGACACTTCCCCCGTCGGCGATTTAACCTTCGTCGTGCGCAATCCGATTTCCTCAACCGTTCCTTCAGCCGATCCGATTTTCACGTAATCCCCGACGGAAAACTGATCCTCGAATAGGATGAAAAAGCCGGTAATGACGTCTTTCACTAAACTCTGCGCCCCGAAACCGACTGCCAGCCCAAGCACTCCAGCACCCGCCAGCAGTCCCCTGACATCCATGAATTCAGAGAGGATCGCTAAGATGGCGGAAAAATAAATGATATAGGAAAGTGTATTCTCCAGCAGTCGAAGAAGCGTGATTTCTCTTCGTTCTGAATGACGGAGCGGTCCTTTCCATTTCAGCTTAAAAATACGGTTGATAAAAGCTTTTCCCAATCTAACGGCTAGCACCGCAAGCAAAACGATGATAAATATCTCTAAGGATGTCTTCCCTATTTCTTCCCAAGTCTCTTGACTGAATAGGAACTTGCTCGCTTGTTCCACCTTTTCAGGAATATCTATTGCTGGTGAAGCCACTAATTCTTCTCTCCCTTCCGTATAATTATCTGAAAATTGGCGTAAACTGCATGGAGGAATCTTCATGCGTTTTTAAAACAAATGATTGGAGTTTTTCTATGCATGCTATGATTGCTTCATCTCATGATTACCGGATCCACTATAAGGAGACAGGAGTCGTCTGGAAATTAAGTTCTTTATTCCTCCAGCATATCCCGTTTGCCTCCAAAGAAATCGTGTTTTTCTGCATTGGCACCGATCGTTCGACAGGCGATTCTCTCGGCCCATTGACAGGTTTGCATCTTTCGGAAAGTCCGCTTTTCCCTTTTCCCGTCGTCGGGACATTGGAAAATCCCTTGCATGCTCTTAACTTGCAACAGCATTTGGATGCTTGCAAGGAAGCCAATCCGGATGCCTTCATTGTCGCCATCGACGCCTGCCTTGGGAAAGGGAGTTCCATCGGACAATTGCTTTTCCATAGCGGTCCCATCCAACCCGGAAAAGCGGTGGGCAAGGAGCTGCCTCCCGTCGGAGATGTCTCCATCAAAGGGATTGTCAATATCGGCGGATTCATGGAGCATGCGGTCCTGCAGAGCACCCGCCTCCACTTGCCCTATGAAATGAGCCGGGTCATTGCACGCGCCCTACAACTCGCTTACAATCGCAATGCTTGATTCAAAACAAAAAGACAATCGTCACAATAATCCCGACTACGAAGATTCCTGGGATTAGATTGGCGACACGGATTTTTGTCAACCCGAGCAAGTTCAATCCGATGGCTGCAATCATCAGTCCCCCCGTCGCTGTCATCTCAGATATGAAAAACTGCAACAGCTCGTCCGGCACAATGCGGCCAATTTGCGTTGAAAACAATGTGATGAGCCCTTGGTATACCAATACAGGTATCGCTGCAAAAGCAACACCGATGCCTAAAGTCGAACTGAGGATAATCGCAGTGAATCCGTCTATGATCCCTTTCATGACAAGGACATCGTGATCATTGCGAAGACCGCTATCGATTGCTCCGATAATGGCCATCGATCCTACAACGAAAATGAGAGTGGCTGTCACAAAGCCTTGCGAAATCCCAAGCCCTTTCGTATCCGATGCTGGCATTTTGGATTCAATCCAATCGCCAAGTTCATTCACTTTCTTGTCCAAATCAAGCCATTCCCCCAGAACCGCCCCTAAGACAATGGAAATGATGACGATTAAAATTTGTGTACTTTCAAAAGTCATCTGTAATCCAATCGCAACGACAGCTAATCCAATTCCATACATAACCGTTTCTCTCATCTTTTCGGGGATATTATGTAGAAACCTTCCGATCAATGCCCCGGCCAGAATTAAAAAGAAGTTGACTAACGTTCCAAACAGCACCATGACTTCCATTCACCTTCTAACCAATTACATCTCTGTGCAATTGTAACTAAAATTCATGACAAGTTAAAAATAAAACCTATTCTGCCCATATCGCAAAATAGGTACGGTCCTCAATCATTGAGTAATTCAAGAATCCGATCCAAGTCTTCTTCGGAGAAAAATTCGATTTCAATTTTCCCTTTGTTTTTCGTCTTTTTAATGGTAACATTCGTCCCGAAGTACTCTCTTAAATTAGTTTCTTGCTCTACTAGGAAAATATCTTTCTTTTTATCCTGCTTTGTTTCACGTGGAACATCTTCATTTAAACGTTGCACAAGTTTCTCAAGTTGCCGGACATTCAGGCCTTCTTCAATCGTCCTTTCAGCAACAGGGAGTATCTGTTCTTTCCGACGGAGGCCTAATAATGTCCGGCCATGCCCCATGGAGAGCTTATGGTCAGTAATATAATTCCTGATTTTCTCAGGTAAAGATAGAAGCCGGATATGATTCGCTATATGAGGTCTGCTTTTTCCAAGTCTGAATGCAAGTTGCTCTTGGGTCAGATTCAAATTATCCATCAAATTTTGATAGGCTTCCGCTTCCTCAATCGGCGTGAGGTCTTCTCGCTGCAAGTTCTCGAGAATTGCCAGTTCCATCATTTCAGTATCCGTCAATTCACGAACGACAGCAGGCACTTCTTTCAGACCGGCCAATTTAGCTGCCCGAAAACGCCTCTCTCCGACTACTATTTGGTAAGTCGTCCCCATCTTGCGCAAGATGATCGGTTGAAGGATACCGTGCTCTTTAATGGAGTCGCTCAATTCCTGTATTGCCGTTTCATCGAATTTTTTTCTAGGCTGGTACGGGTTTACTTTGATACTTTTCACATGAACTTGTTCAATCGTTTCCCCTTTTGCCATAGACTCGCCGGGGAATAAAGCATTTAATCCTCTTCCAAGCCCTTTAGCCATTCTGTACCACTTCCTTTGCCAACTCTAAATAGACTTCTGCTCCTCGTGAACGCGCATCATACATAATAATCGGCTCGCCATGACTCGGTGCCTCACTTAACCGTACATTCCTCGGAATGATTGTCCGATAAACTTTGTCTTGGAAATACTTCTTTACTTCCTCAATGACTTGAATCCCTAAATTCGTTCTGGCATCGAACATGGTGAGTAATACGCCTTCAATCATGAGATGTTCATTTAAATGCTTTTGTACGAGTCGAATTGTACTTAATAGTTGACTCAGCCCTTCCAAGGCATAATATTCACATTGGACCGGAATGATAATGGAGTCCGAAGCCGTCAAAGCGTTGATTGTCAATAAACCGAGGGAGGGAGGACAATCAATCAAGATATAGTCATACATCGATTTAGCTTCCTGAATTGCATGCTTTAATCGGACTTCCCTTGAAATCGTGGAAACCAGTTCAATTTCAGCCCCTGCCAATGAAATTGTAGCGGGAATGACATCCAAATTTTCCACTTTGGTCGGATGGATTACTTCCTTAATATCAACGTCATCAATTAAAATATCGTAAATACAGTGATGCACATCGCCTTTATTGACGCCTACCCCGCTAGTGGCATTCCCCTGCGGATCGGTATCAATTAAAAGAACTTTTTTGCCGATATGGGCAAGGCAAGCACTTAAATTCACGGATGTCGTCGTTTTTCCGACTCCCCCTTTTTGGTTGGCGATTGCTATTATTTTGCCCACGCTTGCACCTCTTTCTATCTGTTTAAAAGTTCGTTTTCCATATTCTTAGTTTATCAAAGATACTTGTAGAAGTGTGAGAAAACCTTAGAAAGGGAAAGGTTAACTGCTGCAACTTTAAAAAAACTCCTGCTTTCGTCCAGCAAGAGTCGATCGTTCTATTTTTTCTTCGGTATTTTTACTGTGATGGTGTAAAAATCTTCCGTGTCTTCTTCTTCAGTTTTGACATGAATCCCACTTTTGGTTACGAGTGCCAACGATTGCCGGATCGTATTGACTGCAATGCGGACATCTTTACTCACCGACTTGCGGCGCGGCGCTTTGTTTTTTTCTTTGACTTTTTCTTCGGGGTTCAATAATTGCTGAATTCTCTCTTCCACCTGTTTGACATTCAGTTGCTGTTCCACTATTTCCTTGTAGATGAGTAATTGCAACTCAACCTCTTTTAATGGAATCAATGCACGTGCATGCCGTTCGGATATTTTTTTTTCCATAATGGCTTTTTGGATTTCTTCTGGCAACTTCAGCAATCGTAATTTATTGGCAACTGTCGATTGCCCTTTTCCCAATCGCTGGGCCAATGCCTCTTGTGTGAGCGAATGAAGTTCCAATAATTTTTCGTAGGCGTATGCTTCCTCGATTGCTGTCAGTTCTTCCCTCTGCAAGTTCTCGATGAGTGCGATGGAGGCGGTTTCCTTATCATCCAAATCACGGATGATTGCAGGCACTTCTGTCCAACCCAACTTTTTCATGGCCCGATATCGACGTTCCCCTGCGATAATTTCATATTTTTCTTCGCCGGTTCTCCGAATGACAATCGGTTGGATGACTCCGTGTGTATGGATTGTTCTTGCTAATTCCTCAATCTTCTCTTCTGAAAAGATTGTCCGAGGTTGATATTTATTTGGTTTAATCCAATCTATTTTAACTTGCTCAATTTTTTCTTGGTTATTTTCTTCATTCACCAAACTAGTTGATTCTTTGTCTCCGCCTCCGAAAAAACGTGAAAAAGGACTTTTCATTCCCGGCACCACCTTTTTTTGACTGCTCTCTAATCCAATAGTTCGTCATAAGAATAGTATATCCCTTTTATTGTTCCACGTGAAACAAATTATTGAATTGGGGACTTATTAGGAACTCCAGGTTTACGCGGGTATTTCTTCGGAGTTTTCCCTTCTTTGACAAATACGGAAATATTGCGTTCGCTCTCTTCTACAGGCAATGTAAAACGAAACTGTTCTTGGAGAGAAGCACCCAAGACGGAGAGCGCTTTTTTTGCATCAGCCAATTCTTCTTCTGCGGCAGCGCCTTTCATGGAAATGAAGATTCCGCCTGATTTCACAAGAGGGACACATAATTCGGCAAGGACCGATAATCGTGCAACGGCACGCGCAGTCACCATGTCAAATTGCTCCCGATATGCTGCATTTTGACCAAAATCCTCCGCTCGGGCATGGACAAAGTGAACATTTTGCAGTTGCAATTCCTCTGCCAAGTTAGTTAAAAAGCCGATTCGTTTGTTTAATGAATCAACAATTGTCACTTCCAACTCGGGAAAGCAGATTTTTAGCGGGATGCTAGGAAAGCCCGCCCCAGCCCCGACATCGCATAACGTCTTCTTCCCTGTAAAATCGACGTAGAAAGCTGCGGAGATGGAATCATAAAAATGTTTAAGATACACGGATGGCAAATCGGTAATCGCCGTTAAGTTCATCTTTTCGTTCCACTCGACAAGCAGTTCAAAATACCGCTTGAATTGATGAATTTGAGTTGGATTCAACTCAATCCCTTGCTCCGTAAGTGCTTGGAGAAATGTCTCTTCGTTCACCAATCTTCCCCCCTATACTAGACATGGATTTCCTCAAAAAAAGAGGTGCGGAGTTTGAATCCGCACCAGCTTGGAATTTAGCCTGATATTTTTGCAATTTTCCCTTGTTCAATATACACAAGTAGAATTGAAATATCAGCTGGATTGACGCCGGATATACGAGATGCTTGGGCAATGGATAAAGGACGCACTTGGTTCAAATTAGCTTTGGCTTCCTTTGCAATTCCTGATATTGCATCATAGTCGATATTTTCCGGTATTTTCTTGTTTTCCATTTTCTTCAATCTCTCGACTTGCTGCATCGATTTTTGGATATAACCTTCATACTTGATGAAGATTTCCACTTGCTCCGCCACTTCTTCAGAGAGTTGTTCCTCTGACGGAGTGATGCGGATGATGTCATTGTATTTCATCTCTGGACGTTTCAAGAGGTCTGCTGCTTTGATGGACTCCCGAAGTTCCGTTCCGCCTGCCGCCCGGATGATTTCTTGGATTTCTTCGTTCGGTTTAATGGAAATCTTGCGAAGCCGTTCGATTTCTTCTTCGATTTGTTGCTTTTTCACAAGGAACTTCTTATGCCGTTCTTCGCTGATCAATCCAAGTTCATAGCCGATTTCCGTCAAACGCATGTCGGCATTGTCATGGCGGAGAAGAAGACGATATTCGGCACGGGATGTTAGGAGTCGATAGGGCTCGCTTGTCCCTTTTGTAACGAGGTCATCGATCAAGACACCGATATACGCATCCGAACGTGCAAGGACGCGCTCCTCTTTGCCAAGCACCCGGCAAGCTGCGTTTATGCCCGCCATCAGTCCTTGTGCTGCCGCCTCTTCATACCCGGACGTGCCGTTAATCTGACCGGCTGTGTACAGGTTTCGGATCCGTTTTGTTTCCAACGTCGGCCATAATTGAGTTGCGACGACTGAATCGTACTCGATGGCATATCCCGCGCGCATCATTTCCGCCTTTTCAAGTCCCGGCACACTTTCGATCAATCTGCGCTGCACATGCTCCGGCAAACTGGTCGATAAACCTTGGACATATATTTCGTTCGTATTCCGCCCTTCCGGCTCCAAGAAAATCTGGTGGCGGGATTTATCCGCGAAGCGTACGATTTTATCTTCGATCGATGGGCAGTAGCTCGGCCCTTTCCCTTTGATCATTCCCGAATACATCGGGGATAAATGAAGGTTTTCATTGATGATCTGATGGGTGGTCGGGGAAGTGTAAGTCAGCCAGCAAGGGAGCTGGTCCATGATGAATTCTGTTGTTTCATAACTGAAAGCCCTTGGTACATCATCGCCCGGTTGGATTTCCGTTTTACTGTAATCAATCGTTTTGCTATTGATGCGCGGCGGCGTTCCGGTTTTGAACCGGACCATTTCAAATCCAAGTTCCCGGATATTGTCCGCCAAGCTGATCGAAGGCATTTGGTTGTTCGGGCCGCTCGAATATTTCAAGTCCCCGATGATAATTTCCCCACGGAGGAAAGTCCCGGTTGTTATAATGACCGTTTTTGCTCGGTAGATTGCCCCGATTTGAGTGATGACGCCTTTCACTTCATCCTCTTCGACAATCAATTCTTCAACGACGCCTTGCCGCAAAGTCAAATTCTCTTGCGATTCCATAATACGTTTCATCTCTTGTTGATACAGCACTTTGTCCGCTTGCGCACGGAGGGCCCGTACGGCTGGGCCTTTCCCTGTATTCAACATCCTCATTTGGATATGTGTTTTGTCAATCACTTTCCCCATGGCACCGCCGAGTGCATCGATTTCCCGCACGACGATTCCCTTCGCAGGACCGCCCAGTGACGGGTTACATGGCATGAAAGCGATCATATCTAAGTTCATAGTCAACACTAATGTCGATGCACCCATCTTTGCTGCAGACAATGCCGCTTCTGCGCCGGCATGGCCAGCTCCGATGACAATACAATCGAACGTGCCCGCTTCAAATTTCGGCATGTTCGTTCATCCTTCCTAATTTATAGAATAATGTCCTTCGACATTCCATTTATTTTCCAAGGCAAAATTGCGAGAACAATTGATTGATCAAACTGTCTTGAACGGTATCCCCGATTATCTCCCCGAGGATTTCCCATGTCCGGGTGACGTCGATTTGAATCATATCGACCGGTACCCCTGCTTCTGCCGCATGGAGGGCATCCTGTATCGTGGCACGTGCCTGATGCAGCAAGGCGATATGCCGAGCATTGGAAACATACGTCATATCTCCCGCTTCGATGGTCCCTTCAAAGAACAAACCGGCAATCGCTTCTTCCAGTTCATCGACGCCTTCTTCCTTCAACAGGGAAGTGGTAACGATTTTTCCGGTTCCGGCGAGTTCCTGCACCCGTTCCATATTGATTTTTTGCGGCAGATCGGTTTTATTGATGACGACGATCGTATCCATTCCGGCCACCGCTTCGAAAAGCCGCTCGTCTTCCTCCGTCAGGTCCTCGGAACTATTCAGTACGAGGAGGATCAAATCGGCTTCCTTCAACACTTGTCTCGATCGCTCGACCCCGATCCGTTCAACGATATCCTCTGTCTCCCGGATTCCCGCCGTGTCGACGAGACGGAGTGGGACGCCGCGAACATTGACGTACTCCTCAATAATATCACGGGTTGTCCCTGCTATGTCGGTGACAATCGCTTTGTTTTCCTGGACGATGCTGTTCAATAAAGAAGATTTCCCGACGTTCGGCCTTCCGATGATGACAGTGGAAAGCCCTTCCCGCAAGATTTTCCCTTGGGAGGAAGTTCGCAACAGCTTATCGATTTCGTCCCGCACCCAAGTACTTTTTTCAATCATAAGCGGGACCGTCATTTCTTCCACATCGTCGTACTCCGGGTAGTCGATATTGACTTCCACTTGGGCTAGTGTTTCGAGCAGCGCCTGTCGCAAATCCCCGATCAGTCTGGATAATTTTCCTTCCATCTGGTTCAGCGCGACATTCATGGCCCGGTCTGTTTTGGCACGGATCAAGTCCATGACCGCTTCCGCTTGGGAAAGGTCGACCCGGCCATTCAAAAAGGCGCGTTTCGTGAATTCACCCGGTTCCGCCAGTCGGGCCCCTTCCTTCAACACCAATTTCAAGACACGATTGACCGCGACAAGGCCTCCGTGGCAATTGATCTCGACTACGTCTTCTCTCGTGAAGGTCTTCGGCGCTTTCATCAATGAAATCATGACCTCTTCCACGATTTCCCCCGTAGCCGGCTCCGCCAAGTGGCCGTAATGGATCGTATGGGATGGTTCGTTCATCAGTTGCTTCCCTGATGGCGAACGGAATATTTTATTTGCAATATGGATAGCTTCGTCCCCACTTAGCCGGACGATGGCGATTGCCCCTTCCCCCATTGGAGTCGAAATGGCAGCTATTGTATCAAAATGCACGCTCTTCATCCTTCCTGGCCAGTTACTCACATGTGGATAACATCGTTAGATTCAACTATCTAACATAATATAGTATCACAAATCGATCATTTCTCATAGCGTCCAAGCGCAAAAAAATGTGGATAAGTGACAACATAATATGCTGTCATGTTATCCACATTTTGAACTACCACCCTTACAGTTTGACAAAACGGCCGATTTCCTATTGTAACCTAATAAAAAGAGGGCTATCCAGAGAATCAGCATTCACTGATTCTGGTTAGCCCCCGGTTAGTATATTATTTGATCGGTTCGATGATGAGATAACGGTGCGGATCTGCCCCTTCCGAATAGGTCTCAATGTCAAGCCGGTTCGAGAGGGCATGATGGATCACTTTACGTTCATGAGAAGGCATCGGTTCGAGTTGCACTTTCCGCCCGTTGCGTACAGCTTTGTCAGCCATCCGTTCAGCAAGTTGCTGCAAAGATTGCTCCCGGCGTTCCCGGTAATTTCCGATGTCGATGCGGACTACTTTGAACTGATCGGATGTTTTATTGGCGACCAATTGGGCCAGTTGCTGCAAGGCGTTCAAGGTTTGGCCACGTTTCCCGATCAACACGGCCGCCTTCTTGCTGTCTAGTTGGAATGTGACGTATTTGCCGTTGGTCTCATGATTCACCTGCAAGTCGTCGATTTTCATTCCTTTGGCAACCGATCGTAAATAGGCTTCGGTTGTTTCGACTGCCGATTGATCGTCCACAATCGGTTCCTCTTCCAAAGGCTCTTCTACCATAATCTGCGTAGAATCAGGCTCCGCTGCTTCCACTTCTTCCTGTTTCGGTTGTGATTCGTCGATGACTGGTTGATCTGGGACGGAAGGTTCATTCACTTCATTCACGGTAACGGTCACTACAGCCTCTTTGGCACCGAAACCGAGAAATCCTTTTTTCCCTTCCTCGATGACTTCGATTTCCACTTCATCACGTGATACGTTAAGTGCTTGTAATGCTGCCGAGATCGCCAATTCCACAGTGGCTCCCCTTCGCGTCAGACTTGTCATTTCCGCTTCCCTCCCGCTTTAACAGGTTTTTTACCTTGCTTTTTCACAGGTACATTTACAGGTTCCACTTCTTTTTTCTTGAATGGTTTATAAATGAAGAAATTTTGGATAATGGAGATGATGTTCCCGATTACCCAGTATAATGCCAAAGCTGCTGGCAAGAACGTACCGAAGACCATGATCATGAACGGCATGATGTACATCATCGTTTTCATCTGCGGATTATCAATTGCCGGCCCGGTTCGTAGAACGAGAAACTGCATGAGTCCCGCGAGGATGGCTAACGTAATGCTCGGTGCAGCCAACTCGAACCAGAAAAAGTTGCCGAGATTGATTTCCGGAGTAGCGTTCATCCGGCTGATTGCATGGTAGAATCCGATCAAAATCGGCATTTGAATGAGAATCGGCAAGCAACCCGCAGCCGGATTGATCTTCCGCTCTGTCATGACCTTTTGCATTTCTTCACGGTATTTCTGTTGAGTGACCGCGTCTTTTGACGCATACTTCTCTTTCAATGCCTTCAATTCCGGCTGGATTTCCTGCATCCTTTTGGAGCTTTGCGTCTGTTTGATCATCAAAGGCAACAGGATGAGCCGGATGACGATCGTCACTGCAATGATTCCCAGACCGTATGTCCCAAGCAGGTCTTTGAATGTGACAATGAGAGAGACGAGAGGCCAGACGATAAAACGGTTCCAAAACCCTTCGCTCTCTGCATAAATCGGCTGATTGAATTCCGAACAGCCCGCAAGGAACACCGACACGGCGGTCAGTAAGAGGAGCAATGTCAGTTTCTTTTTCAAATTATTTCCCCCAAATCATTCTGCTCTAGCGATTCACTTCCTGAAGCCGCCCGGAAGACTGACTTGTCCACCTGACCGGACAGAAAGATCTTATCCCCAGTCTAACATTTTCATATGTGTCATTCTACTTATTATTCCTTAAGACCCGTGCGATTCGCAAAACATGTTGCAAACTTTTTTTCGTCTCATGAAAATCAAGACTGGCCGCCTGATGTCTGGCGATGATGATATAATCCATGTCATTACGCACTTCATCGCGCAATTCCAGGAACGTTTGCCGAATATAACGTTTGACGCGATTCCGCGTTACGGCATTCCCGATTTTTTTTCCGACGGACAGGCCGATCCGGAACTCATTTTGCGCTTCCTTCCTATAGGAATAGACGACAAATTGCCGATTGGCGAATGACTTGCCCTTTTTAAACACTTGCTGGAATTCTTCATTTTTTTTGATCCGCTGGCGTTTATTCAACCTTTGCACCTGCCTTGCTTCCTCATAGGTTACTTTTCGAACGGGCAGTTCCCTTGATGGATTCCACTCAAGAAACTACCTTTTCATCTATCTTGGACAAGAAAAAAGACCACTGATGTCAGTGGCCTTATGCTGAAAGCACTTTTCTTCCTTTGCGGCGACGTGCTGCGATTACTCTACGTCCGCTTTTCGTGCTCATTCTCGCACGGAAGCCGTGAACTTTACTACGTTTACGTTTATTTGGTTGAAATGTACGTTTCATCTATAGACACCTCCTGGATAATTGCCTGTTCCTGTGTGACAGTCTTGAATAGTATATCCGTCATCCCGACGATAGTCAACTTTTTTTTTGCTAATTCACGGACGGATCCTGGTTGGCGGAAGAGTTATGATTGTTTTTCTGGACGCTTGGGAACGAGTTATCAGCGGTTCCATGGAATTATCGTCGCTTGGCGTAAAGTATCGGCGGTTCCCGAGAAGTATCAGCGTTTGAAGTAAGTTATCGGCGGTTCCCGAGATATATCAGCACCTAACACAAAATATCAGCAGTCCCCGGGAGTTGTCGATCCACCTTCGAAATACCAGCCCACTACATCACACTGCCCCCATTCATATTCTGCAATGAACTACCACGTAATTTTCACCGGTCCTCGAAATCTTTATCCATTTCTCCAAATTCCGCGTCCATTCTTTTTTCTTTTCCCTCTGCGAAATGTTATCAACAGCCCCGAGAGTTTTTCGGAGGATGGATCTGTGAATTGTTTTCTTGTCCTATTTTTTTATTCACATCGTTTATCTACAGGTTTTTCACATACCAAGCCCTGTGGATAAAGGTTTCATCCACATGAAAGGATCGTGTGGATAAGTCGTTTAACTCCTTGTATTGCTTGTCGTTTCCTGTTACAATGTAATGGATTTTGTTGTTAACACATTTTGATACATTTTCAGTTATCCACAATTGTTGATAGGTTGTGGATAATTTTTTCAACATATTTTGATGATTGTTATCCACAAGCCTGGAAATTGTGTATAATACATATCTTCGGCTTTTTTATTATTTGCAAAGGAGGCGCAGGCTTGGAACATTTTGAGGAACTATGGAATGAGGTTTTGGCGAAAGTCGAGAAGAAAATTTCAAGACCCAGCTTTGAAACATGGTTGAAATCGACAAAATTGATGTCCTACGGTGATGAGATTGTCACAATAGCAGCCCCCAATGCCTTTGCTCAGGATTGGTTAGAAAATAACTACGTGCACCTGATCACGGGCATTCTTTCCGAATTGACCGGTGAAGACCGGATCATTCAATTTTATGTACCGGAAGATATGGAATCGAATGAATTTGCGATGCCCAAACCATCCGTGAAACCGCCGGTGGAAAAAGGGCCGTCGATGTCATCCCCTGCCATGTTGAATATGAAATATACCTTTGACACTTTCGTGATCGGATCAGGAAACCGATTCGCCCATGCTGCGTCGCTCGCTGTCGCCGAGGCGCCTGCCAAGGCCTACAACCCGCTCTTCATCTATGGAGGAGTCGGGCTCGGCAAGACCCATTTGATGCATGCAATCGGCCACTACGTCCTGGAGCAGAATCCTTCAGCCAAGGTTGTCTATCTATCATCCGAGAAGTTTACGAATGAATTCATCAACTCCATACGGGATAACAAAGCTGTCGAATTCCGCAATCAATATCGGAATGTGGATGTCCTTTTGATAGACGATATTCAATTCCTTGCCGGAAAAGAACAAACGCAAGAGGAATTTTTCCATACATTCAATACACTTCACGAGGAATCTAAGCAAATTGTCATCTCCAGCGACCGTCCGCCCAAAGAGATTCCGACGCTGGAAGACCGACTTCGATCGCGTTTCGAATGGGGATTGATCACGGACATCGCCCCGCCTGATCTGGAAACACGGATTGCCATCCTGCGGAAAAAAGCGAAAGCGGATGGGCTTATTGATATCCCGAATGAAGTGATGTTATACATCGCCAACCAGATCGATTCGAATATACGGGAGCTGGAAGGCGCCCTTATCCGTGTCGTGGCGTATTCTTCGCTCGTAAATACGGATATTAATATCGATCTGGCAGCTGAAGCTTTGAAAGACATCATCCCGAATACTAGACCGCGCGCTGTGACAATCTTGGATATCCAAAAATCCGTCGGGGAACATTTCAATGTCCGCCTGGAAGATTTCACTGCCAAGAAGAGAACCCGTTCCATCGCTTTCCCCCGACAGATTGCGATGTTTTTATCGCGCGAACTAACGGACGCCTCATTGCCTAAAATCGGCTCTGAATTCGGGGGCCGCGACCATTCCACCGTAATTCATGCCCATGAAAAAATTTCAAAAATGTTGAAGGACGATGAAGCGCTGCAGCAAGATCTACAAGAAATCAAAAACGCGCTCGGCCGTGGCTGAGGGCTGTGAATAACTTGGGATAACGGATACCGCTTCGTAAACAGGTTATGCACATGTGGAAAACCTTTGAATTTCTATGTTAAATGCACATATCCACATATCCACACGCCCTACTACTATTACTATTACTTTATTTAATTAATAAATATATAAGCGAGGTAGAACATGAAATTTGAAATCATGCGTAATCGACTGCTCGATGGAATTGGGGATGTAATGAAAGCGATCAGCCAAAAAGTAGCCACTCCGATTTTGACGGGAATAAAAATCGAAGTGACGGAAAATGGCATTACGATGACCGGAAGTGATTCGGATATAACGATTTGCACGTTTATTCCTGCCGAGGAAGATGGGGAGCAGATCATACGGGTCATTGAAAAAGGTTCGATTGTCATGCAAGCGAAGATGTTCAGCGAAATTGTACGGAAATTGCCGACCAATGATGTGACGATTGAAGTTGTCAATGGACTTCAGGTACATATTCGTTCCGGCAAATCGGAGTTCCATCTGATCGGTTCCGATGCGGAGGATTACCCGATCCTTCCTGAAATGCGGGATGAATATCGCTTTGCATTTCCGGCTGATTTGATGAAGTCCATTATTCGGGAAACAGTATTTGCTGTATCCCAGCATGAGACGAGACCTATTTTGACAGGGGTCCATTGGTTATCGAAGGATGGGAATCTGGAATGTGTAGCGACGGACAGTCACCGATTGGCCCGGCGGATCACCTCTCCAGAAGGTTTGTCCGACGTGCCGTTCAGTGTCGTCATTCCAGGGAAAAGCCTTCAGGAGCTGAGCAAGATTTTGCCTGATAATGCGGAACTTGTGGATATCGTCATTGCGGATCACCAAGTATTGTTCAAAACGCGTAATGTGTTGTTTTATTCCCGGCTTTTGGAGGGGAATTACCCGGATACATCCCGGCTGATCCCGTCGGAATACCAGACTTCTGTGAAAGTGAACGGGAAACTGCTATTGCAGGCGATCGATCGGGCTTCTTTGCTTGCACGTGAAGAACGGAATAATATCGTCCGTTTCGTAGCTGACGAAGGAAAAGCAATTGAAGTCTCTTCCAATTCCCCTGAAGTAGGTAAAGTAGAGGAACTGATCGAAGCGCTTGACGTTTCGGGGGAAGACCTGAAAATTTCATTCAGCGCCAAATACATGATGGATGCGCTGAAGGCGATCGACGGGCAAGATGTCGTCCTCCATTTCACGGGAGCGATGCGCCCGTTCATTTTGAAGTCGGTTGATGACGATTCGATCCTTCAACTGATCCTGCCTGTCAGAACCTACTAAAGCTTGGGCATTCAGATGCTCGTTGAATAAACATAGAGACATTGCATCATTGTTTTAGGATAGTCATTCAAAATGGCTATCCTTTTTACTTACCGCGAAAACTCCTGTAAAATAAGGATAAACATTAATTGTGAAGGGTTGAGAGTCGATGGAATTATTGAAAATCGATGCTGAATTTGTAACGCTTGGCCAATTGCTGAAAATGACCAATGCAATCAGTTCAGGCGGCATGGCCAAATGGTTCCTGGAAGAGAACATTGTCTATGTGAATGGCGAGGAAGAACGCCGTCGCGGCAAAAAACTCCGGCATGGCGATATCGTCAATGTACCAGGCATCGGTAAATTTAAAATAGATGGATTGCCCGCTGGACAAACGGATGTACATTGAACGACTGGAACTGACCGACTACCGGAACTACGCTTCTCTCGATTTATCTTTTTCTCCTCAAATTAATGTGCTGATCGGCGAAAACGCGCAAGGCAAGACAAATATCATGGAGGCGGTCTATGTTTTGTCGATGGCAAAATCCCATCGAACTTCAAATGATCGTGAATTGATACGCTGGGACCAAGAACATGGTAAAATAAAAGGGGACATCCAACGGAAATACGGTAAGGTGCCGTTGGAGTTGACCATTTCGAAAAAAGGGAAAAAGGCGCGTGTGAACCATTTGGAACAAAATCGCCTCAGCCTTTATATCGGTCAACTGAACGTTGTCATGTTCGCGCCGGAAGACTTGAATCTTGTAAAAGGCAGTCCGCAAGTGCGAAGGAGATTTTTGGACATGGAAATCGGCCAGATTTCTCCGGTTTACTTACATGACCTTCTGACATTTCAAAAAGTCTTGAAGCAACGGAATGCGATTCTGAAAGACAATCGAGGAAGGCTGGACTTCTCCGATGTCATGTTTGATATTTATACAGAGCAGTATATTCAAGTAGCTGTACAAATTATTCGCAAACGGTTCTACTTCATGGATCTCTTGCAGAAATGGGCGGAACCCATCCACCGGGGAATTTCCCGGGGAATGGAGACGCTTGAAGTTTCATATGGGACTTTAAAAGAGCTTGAATCCGGGCAGACTGTGGAGCAAATGGAAGATATACTCGCGAAGCGTTTGCGTGAAGTGAGGAGGCGGGAATTGGAACGCGGCATGACGCTTGTCGGTCCGCATCGGGACGATCTCCATTTCTTTGTCAACGGCTACGACATCCAGACGTATGGCTCGCAGGGGCAGCAGCGGACGACTGCACTGTCCCTTAAACTCGCGGAAATCGAGCTGGTAAAACAGGAGATCGGCGAAGCGCCGGTTCTCCTGCTCGATGATGTATTATCCGAATTGGATGATTATCGGCAATCCCATCTATTGAACACGATCCAAGGGCAAGTGCAAACCTTTGTCACTACGACGAATATTGCCGGAATTGACCATGATACTATCCGGCAAGCCGAAATTTTTGAAGTGTCGGCAGGCAAAGCAACAAAGATCACATAATGATCGATTTATTGATATATATAGTTTTTTGTCCGGAAATGATTTTGATCAATGTTCGGGGAAGGAAAGGTGAACAGTTTGGCAATGGAAGAAAAAGACATGCAGGTGGCCTATGATGCGAATCAAATCCAAGTCCTGGAGGGGCTGGAGGCTGTCCGCAAGCGACCGGGCATGTACATCGGAACAACAAGTTCCAAAGGTCTTCATCATCTCGTGTGGGAAATTGTGGACAATAGTATTGACGAAGCACTTGCCGGCTACTGTGACCATATTGAAGTGACCATCGAGAAGGATGATTGGATCCGGATCGATGATAATGGGCGCGGAATCCCGGTTGGTATCCAAGAATCGACGGGTCGGCCTGCAGTTGAAGTCATCATGACGGTCCTGCACGCCGGAGGGAAATTCGGCGGAGGCGGTTATAAGGTCTCTGGCGGGCTCCACGGCGTCGGGGCATCTGTCGTCAACGCGCTTTCCGAGAAGACGGAAGTCTATGTGAGACTAGATGGAAAAGTTCATGCTATTGAATTTGAACGTGGAAATTTGACAAAGGAACTGACTGTAATCGGTGAAACGGATGAAACCGGGACGCGGATTCGCTTCAAAGCCGATCCGGAAATTTTCACAGAAACGACTGTCTATGAATATGACATTTTAGCGAATCGTCTTCGTGAGCTTGCCTATTTGAACCGCGGTCTTCGCATTACGATCACCGATGAGCGCGGCGTGGAAATCCGCTCGGATGTTTTCCACTACGAAGGCGGCATTAAATCATATGTCGAGCATTTGAATAAAAATAAAGAACCGATTCACGAGGAACCGATTTTCATCGAGGGCGAAAAGGATGGGATTTCAGTCGAAATCGCCATGCAGTATAACGCAGGATATGCGGAAAATCTGTTTTCATTCGCCAATAATATCAACACGTATGAAGGCGGGACGCATGAATCCGGATTCAAAACGGCATTGACCCGTGTCATTAATGATTTTGCACGTAAAAGTGGCATGCTGAAAGAAGCAGATCCCAATTTGTCGGGGGATGATGTGCGGGAAGGATTGACCGCCATTATTTCCATCAAGCATCCGAATCCGCAATTCGAGGGACAGACAAAGACGAAACTAGGGAACTCTGAAGTGAGCACGATTACCAACTCCCTGTTCTCAGAAGGATTCCAACGTTTCTTGCTGGAGAACCCGAATGTCTCGCGTAAAATCGTCGATAAAAGCTTGATGGCGGCACGTGCACGGCTGGCGGCGAAGAATGCACGGGAGCTCACAAGAAGGAAATCCGCACTTGAAGTGTCCAGCCTGCCTGGGAAGCTGGCGGATTGCTCCTCACGGGACCCGTCTATCAGTGAGTTGTATATCGTTGAAGGAGATTCGGCGGGAGGCTCCGCAAAAAGCGGACGGGACCGCCATTTCCAAGCCATCCTCCCCCTTCGCGGTAAAATATTGAACGTCGAGAAGGCCCGTTTGGACCGGATTTTAGGCAATGCCGAAATTCGCATGATGATCACTGCACTTGGCACGGGGATCGGAGAAGAGTTCGCACTGGAGAAGGCCCGTTATCACAAAATCATCATCATGACGGATGCCGATGTGGACGGAGCGCATATCCGTACCTTGCTGCTGACGTTCTTCTTCCGATTCATGCGGCCGCTCATCGAGGCGGGGTACGTCTATATCGCACAACCTCCTCTGTACCGCGTGAAATCAGGAAAAAACGAAGAATATTGCTATAATGAAGAGGAACTGCAAGAAATCATCAACCGCTTGCCGGCGTCTCCGAAACCCGTCATTACCCGCTACAAGGGGCTCGGGGAAATGGACGCAGAGCAACTTTGGGATACGACGATGGATCCGGAGCAACGTACATTGCTCCAAGTCCAGCTGGAGGATGCGTTGGATGCAGATGCCACATTTGAGCAACTGATGGGTGATGAAGTCGAACCCCGACGCAGATTCATCGAAGATAATGCACTGTATGTGAAAAATTTAGATACGTAATACATGGTAGATGAGAAGGTAAGGCCGTAATACAGTACGGCCTGCTTTTTCCGTTTAGACGACTTCTGAAAGGAGCTTAACAATATGGCAGATATGCCGAAACGTGGTGTCCAAGGCATCAATATCAGTTCCGAAATGAGAACCTCATTCCTCGATTACGCAATGAGCGTCATCGTTTCCCGGGCGCTCCCCGATGTCAGGGATGGGTTGAAGCCGGTACATCGCCGTATTCTCTATGCGATGCAGGATCTGGGGAACACGGCGGACAAACCACATAAAAAGTCAGCGCGTATTGTCGGCGACGTCATCGGGAAATATCATCCGCATGGCGACAGCGCTGTGTACGATACGATGGTCCGGATGGCGCAGGATTTCAACTATCGCTATATGCTTGTCGACGGCCACGGGAACTTTGGATCCGTAGATGGGGACTCGGCAGCGGCGATGCGGTACACGGAGTCCCGTATGTCCCGCATTGCAATGGAATTATTGCGTGATATCAATAAAGACACGATCGATTACCAAGATAACTATGATGGACAGGAAAGAGAACCGATTGTCCTGCCAAGCCGATTTCCGAACTTGCTCGTCAACGGGACTTCCGGGATTGCAGTCGGAATGGCGACCAATATCCCTCCACACCATTTAGGGGAAACGATTGACGCGGTTTTGGCATTGGCCGACAACTCTGCCATTACGACGGAAGAGCTGATGGAAATCGTACCCGGACCTGACTTCCCGACAGGCGGAATCATCATGGGACGAAGCGGGATCCGCAGAGCCTATGAAACAGGCAGAGGTTCCTTAGTGATCCGCGGGAAAGTAGAGATTGAGCAACATGCGAATGGCAAGGAGACGATTATCGTCACCGAACTCCCTTATCAGGTGAACAAGGCCCGTTTGGTCGAGAAGATTGCGGAGCTGGTCCGCGAGAAGAAAATCGACGGCATCACACACTTGGCGGATGAATCCGACCGGACAGGCATGCGGATTGTTATCGAGGTCCGACGGGATGCAAACGCCAATGTACTATTGAACAATTTATATAAACAGACAGCCCTCCAGTCGAGCTTCGGGATCAATATGCTGGCACTCGTGGACGGCGTTCCGAAAGTGCTTGCATTGAAAGAGATCCTCCATCATTATTTGGAGCATCAAAAAGTCGTCATCCGGAGACGGACGCAATACGACTTGAACAAGGCGGAAGACCGGGCGCATATTTTGGAAGGTCTGCGAATTGCGCTTGATCATATCGATGAGATCATTGCGCTGATCCGGGGATCTAAAACGACGGATGAAGCGAGAAGCGGTTTGATGGAACGTTTCCACTTGAGCGAGCGCCAGGCGCAAGCCATCTTGGACATGCGACTGCAACGGTTGACAGGCTTGGAACGGGATAAGATTGAGGACGAATATCAGGAACTTCAGTTGTTGATTGCTGAGCTTCGCGCCATTTTGGCGGATGAAGAGAAACTGGTCCAGATCATCCGGGAAGAATTATTGGAAGTGAAGGAACGTTTTTCAGACAAACGTCGGACGGAAATCACTTCCGGCGGTGCCGAAATGCTCGAAGATGAAGATCTGATTCCTGTCGAGAACTCTGTTTTGACGCTTACGCATAACGGGTATATTAAACGGTTGCCGGCCAGCACATATCGAAGTCAACGCCGGGGCGGACGCGGTATTCAAGGAATGGGCACGAACGACGATGACTTTGTGGAGCATCTCCTGAATACGTCGACGCATGATACGATTCTGTTCTTTACAAGCCGGGGACGCGTCTTCAAGACGAAAGGCTACCAAGTACCCGAGTTCAGCCGGACTGCGAAAGGTTTGCCGATTATTAACCTGTTAGGCGTGGACAAGGATGAGAAAGTGACAGCGATGATTGCGGTGCCAGAATTCGATGCTGATAAATATCTGTTCTTTGCAACTCGTAATGGAATCGTAAAGAGAACACCGGTAGCCGACTTCGCCAATATCCGCTCCAACGGACTCATTGCTCTTACATTGCGCGGCGAGGATGAACTGATCGGCGTGAAAATGACCAATAGCAAGGATAATATCGTCATTGGAACGAGAGAAGGCATGCTCATCAAGTTCAATGAAGAGGATGTCCGCTCCATGGGCCGTCTTGCAGGAGGGGTCATCGGAATCCGTCTGCGTGAAGGGGATTATGCAGTCGGCATGGATACAGTCCATGAAGGCGATGAAATTCTGGTCGTCACGGAAAAAGGATTCGGTAAACGGACACCGGAAGATGAATACCGGATTCAGACCCGTGGCGGATATGGACTGAAAACATTGCATGTCACCGATCGGAATGGCCTGCTCGTGGCGATGAAGACGGTTGACGGTACGGAAGACTTGATGCTGATCACGATCCATGGGATTTTGATTCGGATGGACATCCATGACATCTCGATCATCGGCCGTAGTACGCAAGGTGTACGGCTGATTCGGTTGGGGGAAGATGAACTGGTAGCCACTGTAGCAAAGGTTGAAAAAGAAGTGTTGGAAGAAGAGCATGAAGAAGACCTCATGCCTGAAGATGGAATGAATGACAATGAATGAACTAAAGTTATTGAAACGTCCTGAGTGGGCGTTTCAATAACTTTTTTTATTTAGGGCGATAGATCATTCCCTATCGTCAATGTCCAAAATTTGGAGTATGATTAAGGAAGGATTGAAAGCGGGGGAACGCGATGGTGGAAACTTATACAGATGTTAGTGACCTGCGTCCGGGTTTTATTTTAAGTGAGGATGTATTTGTCAATACGAAGGAGCCCATCGTCCGAAAAGGGACGATGCTTGTATTGGAACATTTTGATATCCTCCGAGCGTTCGGTATACGGAAAGTCAAAGTGGAAGAACGAGTGCAGATCATTAAGGAGGAGAACGTGCCGGCTGAAACCAATTCCTTGAGCCCGGATGACGTGTTGGCGATTATTCCGATGGAAAAGTTGAACTTGCAGGACCGCTATGAATCAGTCGTTCAAAGTTTCCGAAAAGAGTTTCAAGGGTGGCGTGCGGGAATGAAGCCGGATATTGCAAAAGTCCGTACACTTGCTCTTCCACTGGTGGAAACGTTCATTGAACAGAAAAAAATGTTAACTGTCCTGAACGAGTTTTCCAATTCAAAGGATTATCTCTATCATCATTCCATTGCAGTCGGTATCTTGGCAGCCATGATCGGAAAGCAATTGGAGTTTCCGAAAGGACAAGTTTTGCAATTGGGACTTGCCGGAGTTCTGGCGGATTGTGGCATGGCCAAAATCAATCGGTCGATAACGGAAAAGGCTTCCTTTTTGACAAAAGAGGAGTTCAACGAGGTAAAGAAACATACCGTCTACAGTTATCAAATGGTACAAGAGACTCCTTTTCTACGTCCGGAAATGAAAATGGCGATTTTTCAACATCATGAACGACTGGACGGAAGCGGCTATCCAAAAGGGATTAAAATGAACGAAATCTCCATCTTCTCGCAAATACTTGCCGTGGCAGATGTCTTTCATGCGATGACATCGGAACGTGTCTATCGCAAACAGGAATCGCCCTTCAAAGTAATTGAAATGATCAAAGAAGAGGAGTTCGGTAAATTTGATATCAAAGTCGTCCAAGCATTGCATGACCTCGTCGCCAATATCACGATCGGCACGAAAGTCAAATTGACGAATGGCGATGTCGGAGAAGTCATTTTCGTCCACCGCGATGCCCGGCTACGGCCAATGGTGAAGAAAAACGATGATGAATCGATTATCGATCTCACAACCAATCGGCACTTAGCTATCGAAAGGGTGTTGGAGTGAAGAGGAAACAGCTACGGGCATATCAAGCTCGGTAGCTGTTTTATCAAAGAAACAACTTTTTTCAATTTAGGGGTTGCAAAGTAGAAGACATCGGAGTATAGTAGAAAACGTTGCGCTTCACATAAACGCCAACGACGAAAAAAGAAGTTGAAAAAAGTTGTTGACATTATGAACGCAGCTTGATATGATATAAGAGTTGCTGCGAAACACAACGGCAACGAAATGAACCTTGAAAACTGAACAGCAAAACGTCAACAAATAAAGTCCGGAAGCCGACCCCGTCGGTGAAACGGACAAAACGAATCTTCGGATTCAAAATTGACATCTTAAATGA
>NZ_AP013294.1:982500-1060000 GCF_000829195.1 Bacillus sp. OxB-1
ATTTCCGAATGGGGAAACCCACTGCCCGTAATGGGGCAGTACATGTACGTGAATACATAGCGTACATGAGGCAGACCCGGAGAACTGAAACATCTAAGTATCCGGAGGAAGAGAAAGAAAATTCGATTCCCTGAGTAGCGGCGAGCGAAACGGGAAGAGCCCAAACCAGGAAGCTTGCTTCCTGGGGTTGTAGGACACTCTATACGGAGTTACAAAGGGATGGGTTAGGCGAAGCGATCTGGAAAGGTCCGCCGCAGCGGGTAATAGCCCCGTAGCCGAAAGTCCATCCCCTCCAGAGTGGATCCTGAGTACGGCGGAACACGTGAAATTCCGTCGGAATCCGGGAGGACCATCTCCCAAGGCTAAATACTCCCTAGTGACCGATAGTGAACCAGTACCGTGAGGGAAAGGTGAAAAGCACCCCGGAAGGGGAGTGAAACAGATCCTGAAACCGTGTGCCTACAAGTTGTCAGAGCCCGTTAAGGGGTGATGGCGTGCCTTTTGTAGAATGAACCGGCGAGTTACGATTCCATGCAAGGTTAAGCCGAGAAGGCGGAGCCGCAGCGAAAGCGAGTCTGAACAGGGCGAATGAGTATGGGGTCGTAGACCCGAAACCAGGTGATCTACCCATGTCCAGGGTGAAGGTAAGGTAACACTTACTGGAGGCCCGAACCCACGTACGTTGAAAAGTGCGGGGATGAGGTGTGGGTAGCGGTGAAATTCCAATCGAACCTGGAGATAGCTGGTTCTCTCCGAAATAGCTTTAGGGCTAGCCTCAAACAACGAATCTCGGAGGTAGAGCACTGTTTGGACTAGGGGCCCATCCCGGGTTACCGAATTCAGACAAACTCCGAATGCCGATGATTTAGGTTTGGGAGTCAGACTGCGGGTGATAAGATCCGTAGTCGAGAGGGAAACAGCCCAGACCACCAGTTAAGGTCCCCAAGTATCCGTTAAGTGGAAAAGGATGTGGCGTTGCCCAGACAACCAGGATGTTGGCTTAGAAGCAGCCACCATTTAAAGAGTGCGTAATAGCTCACTGGTCGAGTGGCGCTGCGCCGAAAATGTACCGGGGCTAAACGGATCACCGAAACTGTGGATTGACACCGTTGGTGTCAGTGGTAGGAGAGCGTTCCAAGGGCGTCGAAGCCAGACCGGAAGGACTGGTGGAGCGCTTGGAAGTGAGAATGCCGGTATGAGTAGCGAAAGAAGGGTGAGAATCCCTTCCACCGAATGCCTAAGGTTTCCTGAGGAAGGCTCGTCCGCTCAGGGTCAGTCGGGACCTAAGTCGAGGCCGAAAGGCGTAGACGATGGACAACAGTTTGATATTCCTGTCCCCCCCCCCCGCCGCTATCAGCAATGGGGGGACGCAGTAGGATAGGGTGAGCGCGCTGTTGGTCATGCGCGTCGAAGCAGTGAGGTGTGGAACGAGGCAAATCCCGTTCCTGTAACATTGAGCTGTGACCGCGAGGGGAATTGTTCCCCGGAGTCCCTGATTTCACACTGCCAAGAAAAGCCTCTAGCGAGGCGGGAGGTGCCCGTACCGCAAACCGACACAGGTAGGCGAGGAGAGAATCCTAAGGTGATCGAGAGAACTCTCGTTAAGGAACTCGGCAAAATGACCCCGTAACTTCGGGAGAAGGGGTGCTCTGGTAGGGTGAATAGCCCGAGAGAGCCGCAGTGAATAGGCCCAGGCGACTGTTTAGCAAAAACACAGGTCTCTGCAAAACCGTAAGGTGACGTATAGGGGCTGACGCCTGCCCGGTGCTGGAAGGTTAAGAGGAGAGGTCAGCGCAAGCGAAGCTTCGAATTGAAGCCCCAGTAAACGGCGGCCGTAACTATAACGGTCCTAAGGTAGCGAAATTCCTTGTCGGGTAAGTTCCGACCCGCACGAAAGGCGTAACGATCTGGGCACTGTCTCAACGAGAGACTCGGTGAAATTATAATATGCGTGAAGATGCGCATTACCCGCGACAGGACGGAAAGACCCCGTGGAGCTTTACTGTAACCTGATATTGAATTCCGGTGCAGCCTGTACAGGATAGGTAGGAGCCTTGGAAGCCGGAGCGCCAGCTTCGGTGGAGGCATTGGTGGGATACTACCCTGGCTGTATTGGACTTCTAACCCATGCCCGTGATCCGGGCAGGAGACAGTGTCAGGCGGGCAGTTTGACTGGGGCGGTCGCCTCCTAAAGTGTAACGGAGGCGCCCAAAGGTTCCCTCAGAATGGTTGGACATCATTCGCAGAGTGCAAAGGCATAAGGGAGCTTGACTGCGAGACCTACAAGTCGAGCAGGGTCGAAAGACGGGCTTAGTGATCCGGTGGTTCCGCATGGAAGGGCCATCGCTCAACGGATAAAAGCTACCCCGGGGATAACAGGCTTATCTCCCCCAAGAGTCCACATCGACGGGGAGGTTTGGCACCTCGATGTCGGCTCATCGCATCCTGGGGCTGTAGTCGGTCCCAAGGGTTGGGCTGTTCGCCCATTAAAGCGGTACGCGAGCTGGGTTCAGAACGTCGTGAGACAGTTCGGTCCCTATCCGTCGCGGGCGCAGGAAATTTGAGAGGAGCTGTCCTTAGTACGAGAGGACCGGGATGGACACACCGCTGGTGTACCAGTTGTCTTGCCAAAGGCATCGCTGGGTAGCTATGTGTGGACGGGATAAATGCTGAAAGCATCTAAGCATGAAGCCCCCCTCGAGATGAGATTTCCCTTTACATTCGTAAGTAAGATCCCTCAAAGAAGATGAGGTGGATAGGTCCGGGGTGGAAGTGCGGCGACGCATGGAGCTGACGGATACTAATCGATCGAGGACTTGACCTATATGAAATGCCGAGGCGGCCTGCCTGGACTCGACAGGCATAAGACAGGCTGGCGAAGCGGCGCTTTTTGCCGCACCGCCGGAATGGCTTATGACCCGAGAGTCTGGCCGCCGAGGCTGGACAATACAAAGGTTGCATGGCTTGTGGCAGACAATGTTGGTTTTATCCGGTTTTGAGCGAACAAGCTCAAGAGTCTGGTGACGATGGCGAAGAGGTCACACCCGTTCCCATACCGAACACGGAAGTTAAGCTCTTCAGCGCCGATGGTAGTCGGGGGCTTCCCCCTGTGAGAGTAGGACGTCGCCGGGCGGACAGGTCATTCCCAATGGGGATGGCTTTTTTTATTGCCTTTTTTTCGGGCAGGTGGCAAGTGGATGTGATGTATTGCATCCGCCTCGTCGAGGAGAGATCGGCGGTGATTCAGGGAGGGTTGTTCAGGGATATCACGCTGTCGGGGGTCCCAGCAATGCTCTACGGAAAATTAGCACTTCCGGGAGCTTATTATCAGCAGTTGGTCGGAGATATCAGCACTCTAGAGGAGTTATCAGCGGTTGTCCAGAAAAATCAGCGCTGCCTGGAGATTATCAGCGGTCGTTCCAAGATATCAGCATTTCCGTCCAAGATATCAGCGCTTGCCCAGTAATATCGGCAGCTGTCCAATCCCTTCAACTTACTAGCAGTTATGAGAGCGAAACCCTGATTCATGAGCATACACTGCCAGGCATGGGCGTTGCCAAAAGCATGGATCCTCACCATGTCTACTTAATTCCTATTAAAGCTTCCACCATCCAATGTTAATCCACCAAACTTGTTTCCAATCCCACATCTTCCCGTAGGCCAAAAGAATAGTGATGAATAATTCCTCCTCACCACTTTGCAAATAATATTCAGCGAATAATAGGAATACTTTTTCTTCTCGACGCTACCTTGACAGCTTTCTCGCTCGCTGATACCCTTTTAATAATATTCAACTGTAAATAATAAATTCAACGGGAGGAATCGTGGAAATGTGGGAAACAAAATTTGCGCGTGAAGGACTAACGTTCGATGATGTGTTATTGGTACCGGGGGCATCGGATGTTCTACCTAAAGACGTTTCACTTTCCGTCAAACTTACGGAGAAGATCAAGTTAGGCATTCCGATGATTAGCGCGGGCATGGATACCGTAACGGAATTCAAAATGGCGATCGCTATGGCTCGTCAAGGAGGCCTTGGGATCATCCACAAGAACATGAGCATTGAGGAGCAAGCTGAGCAAGTCGTCACGGTGAAACGTTCAGAGAACGGTGTCATTACCAATCCTTTTTTCCTCACGCCAGAACATCAAGTGTTCGATGCTGAACATTTAATGGGGAAATATCGCATTTCCGGCGTCCCGATTGTTAATTCAATGGAAGAGAAGAAATTCGTCGGTATTTTAACAAACCGTGATCTTCGATTCATCCAAGATTATTCCATGCAAATCAGTGATGTGATGACGAAGGAAAACCTAGTGACAGCTCCTGTCGGAACGACACTGGAAGATGCAGAAAAGATCTTGCAAAAGTATAAAATTGAAAAACTCCCAATTGTAGATGAGAACGGCATCCTGACTGGATTGATTACAATCAAGGATATTGAAAAAGTGATTGAATTCCCGAACGCTGCGAAAGATAAACAAGGTCGTCTTCTCGTCGGGGCAGCGGTAGGTGTCACTTCTGACACGATGGTACGGGTGAAGAAGCTTGTCGAGGCGGAAGTGGATGCTATCGTCATCGATACGGCCCACGGTCATTCCAAAGGGGTTCTCGATACGGTTGCCCAAATTCGGGAGAGCTATCCGGAGCTTGATATTATTGCGGGTAATATCGCAACAGCAGAAGGGGCACGCGCTTTGTATGAAGCGGGGGCGGACGTGGTCAAAGTCGGAATCGGACCAGGTTCAATCTGTACAACTCGTGTGGTTGCCGGCGTTGGTGTTCCGCAAATCACAGCGGTTTATGAATGTGCGACAGAGGCACGCAAACAAGGCAAGACGATCATCGCGGATGGCGGGATCAAATACTCCGGCGATATCGTGAAAGCACTTGCTGCAGGTGGACATGCCGTCATGCTTGGCAGTTTGTTGGCTGGCACAACCGAGAGCCCTGGAGATACGGAAATCTTCCAAGGTCGCCGCTTCAAAGTGTACCGGGGCATGGGCTCGGTCGCTGCAATGGAACGCGGTTCGAAGGATCGTTATTTCCAGGACGATGCAAAAAAATTGGTTCCGGAGGGAATTGAAGGCCGGATGCCGTATAAGGGGCCTTTGGCGGATACGGTCCATCAACTGGTCGGCGGTGTCCGTTCCGGTATGGGGTATTGTGGAACAGGGGATTTGGAAGCTCTTCGTGAAAATTCACAGTTTATCCGGATGACGGGCGCCGGCTTGCGCGAAAGCCATCCGCACCAAGTCCAAATTACGAAAGAAGCACCGAACTACTCCTTGTGAGAATAACCATGCAACAGTTTAAGGAACTTCAGCACCTTTCCTGCGTCTATATGAGCGGAAAGGTGTTTTTGTCTTTATTCAGCAGCAGAAATTCTCCCCAACAAAGGGAGGGGGATGAAGACGATAGTTTTCCAGCAATGCGCGTCGAAGGCCGGCAAGGAAAATCGGAGGGGTTGCGCTAGGAGAGCCTTGTTTCCTGCAAAGTTAGCAGAAATACGGCAAATCGAACCCTTCGCTGTTCGATAGGAGTGCCTTAATTTCTGCAAAGTGCACAGAAATACGGCAAATCGAACCCTTCGCTGTTCGAAAGAGGTGCCTTAATTTCTGCATAGTACGCAGAAATACGGCAAATCGAACCCTTCGCTGTTCGATTCGTAATTGGTTTTATTTTGGTCCCCCTGGAATGGCGGGGATATGGTAAACTGATTTTTGGGGAATAGCCATAATGGAGGTAGACAGAGTGAAACGGGAAATGAAGAAATGGGTGGCCGTACTACTAGTGCCGCTCTTGCTGTTGATGTCGCTTGGCTCGGCTCCGGCACATGCCGAATCGACGCTGGGCATCCACGTGGATGGAGCCATACTGATCGACGCAGAAAGTGGAAAGATTTTGTACGAAGAAAATGCGGATACTCCACTTGGCATTGCCAGTATGACAAAAATGATGACGGAATACCTTCTGTTTGAAGCAATCGAAGAAGGCGCTATTTCATGGGATCAGGAATACAAGGTCAATGAGTATACATATGCCGTTTCGCAGGATCGCGCGCTCAGCAATGTCCCGCTCCGTCGGGATGGGACGTATACAATCCGGGAACTTTACGAAGCGTTGGCCATCTATTCGGCAAATGCCGCAACCATTGCGATTGCCGAAACCATTGCTGGAACCGAAACGGAATTCATCAAAATGATGGATGCCAAGGCACAGGAACTGGGCTTGGAAGATTACAAATTCGTCAATTCGACGGGCTTGAATAATGCCGATCTGCATGGAATGCACCCGCAAGGGACAGGCCCGGAAGATGAGAATGTCATGCCGGCCAAGTCGGTTGCTAAATTGGCATACCGATTGTTAAAAGACTATCCCGAAGTGCTGGAAACAACGTCTGTTAAGACTAAAATGTTCCGTGAAGGCACAACGGATGAAATCAAGATGGACAACTGGAACTTCATGCTGCCGGGCTTCGTATATCAGTACGAAGGCGTCGATGGCTTGAAGACAGGGACGACTGATTTTGCTGGGTATTGCTTCACGGGGACGGCTCAACGCGACGGCAAGCGGGTCATCGCAGTCGTCATGAATGCGGTTGATGCGAAAGGAGAAGGTTCGTATAAAGCACGCTTCAACGCGGCGCGCGCGTTATTCGATTACGGGTTCTCCCAATTTTCCGAAGTGGAGTTCATTCCAGCCGGTTATCAATTTAAAGATCAAAAAACGGTGGACGTTATAAAAGGGAAAGAGAAAACGGCATCCATTGCCGTGAAAGAACCGATTCGCATGCTCGTCAAAACAAGCGAAAAAGACCTGTACGCACCCGAGCTGGTGCTCGATGAATCCAAATTGAAAGATGGCACTTTACAGGCGCCCGTCAAAAAAGACACCGTTGTCGGCCACGCTAAGCTCGTGAAAACCGAGGGGACCGACTACGGCTACATCGATTCCGATAATCCGGGATCGGAAGTCGTTGTCACGGACACAGTGGAAAAGGCTGGTTGGTTCTCCTTGATGATGAGTGCCATCGGCGACTTCTTTGCGGGTGTTTGGAAAAGTGCGACCGGTTTTGTGAAAGGTCTATTCAACTGAATTTAAGCGATGGTTCCTCAATCGAGGAGACCATCGCTTTTTTCAATTCTCCAAGCGTCCATGAGCTTCTCTACGGCTGTTTCGATTCCATCCAGGGCCAAGCCTCCGAATCCGAGTAGGAACTGCGGAGGGCCGTCCACAGGCAGTTTGCGATAGCCATTCAAGCCGTAGACACGTATCCCCGCTTGACTGGCGATTTCCGTCAAAGCTTTTTCTGACGAGTTGGTATGGATGGTGATGATGATATGCATACCGGCCTCATCACCGGAATACGTCACTTTAGGCGCATAAGGAAGAAGGGCATCCGTCAGCGCCTGCAATTTCCTCCGATAGATTTTACGCATCCGGTTTAAATGGCGGGAAAAGTATCCATCGGCCATGAAACGCGAGAGCAGATGCTGATCCAGCCGTGGCACCGTCGAAGAGTAATGGATGAACGCCTCTTCATAGCGATGGAGCAAAGAAGGGGGCAAGACCATGTAGGCAATCCGCAATGATGGCATGAGCGATTTGGAAAAGGTACTCAAATAAATGACGTTGCCTCCTTTGTCCATGCCATGGAGCGAAGGAATGGGCCGGCCGGTGTACCGGAATTCGCTGTCATAATCGTCTTCAATGATGAAGTTCTCTTCCCGGGAGGCGGCCCAGTTCAACAGGGCTGTCCTGCGGGACGCAGAAAGGACCGTGCCGGTCGGGAACTGGTGGGAAGGGGTCACGTAGGCAATAGTCGCTTCCGACCGTTGAAGAGCCCGTACATCCATCCCTTCTTCATCCACCGCTATCGGAATGGCTTCCCGGTTGTTATGGATGAACACGTGGTGGGTCAACGGATAGCCGGGGTCTTCGATGGCATAAGCCGCGTCTTCCCCGAGAATCCGGATGACGAGCGGCATGAGCTGTTCGGTTCCGGAACCGACGATAATCTGGTCGGGCGTACATTCAACGCCGCGCGAATGATACAAATAACGGGCAATTTCCCTGCGCAGTTCGATATCTCCGTGCGGATGCCCGAGCAAGAGCAGATGCTCGGATGAATTGTCGATTATATCCCTCGCGTACTTCCTCCACTGCGTGAACGGGAACGACCCGGTATCGATTTTCCCTGGTGAAAAATCTATCGATACCTCCTCTTGTTCCTTTGATGCAGGACGATATTTCAACTTGGCCGGCTGGACATAGGCCAATTCCTCAATCGCCTGGACGAAATACCCTTTCCGCGGCTTGGAGGATATGAATCCTTCCGCCGCCAGCTGTCCATAGGCAAGTTCAATCGTCGTCTGACTGACATTGAGGAACTCCCCGAGCTGCCGTTTGGATGGCAGCTTCATGCCGACGGGCAGCTTCCCTTCCGTAATATCCTGCTGGATTTGATTATAAATTTGCTCATATAACGGCACTTCCAATGATTTATCAAGTTGAATGAATAACATCTCCATAAACAATCTTCCTATCTGACCACTTTATTTTTAATTAAACTGGGCATTTCAATAAGGTCATATTCCATTATACTGAACAATAGGAAAAGGGGGAAGATACATATGAATTTTCAATATGGCGGCGTCATCATGGACGTCATTAATGCAGAACAGGCGAAAGTGGCGGAAGCATCAGGAGCGATTGCGGTCATGGCATTGGAACGCGTCCCTTCGGATATCCGCAAGGCGGGCGGCGTGGCACGGATGGCCGACCCACGCATCATCGAGGAAGTGAAAAATGCGGTGTCGATTCCGGTCATGGCAAAGGCGCGCATCGGCCATATTTCCGAAGCTCGCGTCCTGGAAGCACTGGGAGTGGACTACATAGACGAAAGTGAAGTGCTCACTCCCGCGGATGAAGAGTTTCATCTGCTGAAAAGCGCATTCTCTGTACCGTTCGTCTGTGGAGCGCGGGACCTTGGAGAAGCGGCGCGCCGGCTGGGCGAAGGGGCGAAGATGCTCCGGACGAAAGGGGAGCCGGGTACCGGCAATATCGTGGAGGCGGTTCGCCATCTACGTAAAGTAAATGCCCAAGTGAATAAAATCGTCCATATGAACGAAGAGGAACTTATGACCGAGGCGCGTGATCTAGGGGCTCCGTATGACGTCCTGTTGGCCATCAAGGAACACGGCCGACTGCCAGTCACCAATTATGCAGCAGGCGGCGTCGCCACTCCTGCAGACGCAGCTCTCATGATGGAACTCGGAGCGGATGGCGTATTCGTCGGCTCGGGGATCTTCAAATCGGACAATCCTGAAAAGTTTGCGCGTGCCATCGTGCAAGCGACACAAAATTTCAAGGACTACGCATTGATCGGCGAGCTTTCCAAAGATATCGGCAATCCGATGAAAGGCTTGGAAATCGGCACGCTCTTACAGGAGGAGCGCATGTCGGAACGCGGTCGATAAACGAATTCAGGCAAAGGCGATCAACCAGGCCGTTGCAGATCCTTATCGTGGCGGAAAGAAGATGACTTCGGAGAGCAGCCGCAGTCATCTTTCTTTTTGGGAAAACACGGTCCAATCTTGCTAAAACTGTGTCCATGTAGTACAGTAAGGATAATTTCAAACATGTGACGATGATGGGGAGTAGTAGCAAGGCAACCCTTTTCAAGAGAGTCGGCGGGTGGTGCGAGCCGATAGAGGGAATTGTGAATCCGTCCCTGAGTAGCCGGGCTGAAGAGGAGTAGGCCCGTGCCGGTATTTGAACCGTTATTTCAATGAAGCGGATTGGATGGAGTCCAATCAATTTGGGTGGCAACGCGGGTAGCTCTCGTCCCTTTTCCGGGGGGATGACGGGCTTTTTTTGTTGCACTTTTCCATGATCGTCCATATTGTGGGAGGAATTGTCCATGTTAGATATCAAAAAAATCCGGGCTGATTTCGATGGTGTGAAAGAAAAGCTGTCGAAACGCGGGGAAGATCTCACGGATTTCGATAAATTCGGAGGTCTCGATGAAAAACGGCGTGAATTGATCGCCAAAGTGGAAGTGCTGAAGGCGGAACGCAATGAAGTATCGCAACAAGTGGCCACGATGAAACGCAATAAGGAAAATGCGGACGACGTCATTGCGCGGATGCGTGAAGTCGGCGATGACATCAAAAAGTTGGACGAAGAATTGAATCAGGTAGAAGAAGAGCTGAACTACGTCATGATGCGCATTCCGAACATACCTCATGAAAGCGTCCCCGTCGGCGATAGCGAAGATGACAACGTCGAAGTGCGGACTTGGGGGGCACAACCGGAATTCTCTTTCGAGCCGAAACCGCATTGGGAAATCGGCACCGATCTGAATCTGTTGGACTTTGAGCGCGCGGCGAAAGTGACAGGCAGCCGGTTCGTCTTTTATCGCGGTCTTGGCGCGCGGCTGGAGCGGGCATTGATCAATTTCATGCTGGATCTTCATATTGAGGAGCATGGCTATGAAGAGATGCTGCCGCCTTACTTAGTAAACCGGACGAGCTTGACCGGGACAGGCCAGCTGCCGAAATTTGAAGAGGATGCTTTCCTGGTCGAGGAAGAGGATTACTTCCTGATCCCGACTTCTGAAGTGCCTGTGACCAACTTCTATCGAGATGAGATTTTGGATGGATCTCAGCTACCGGCAGCATTTGCTGCATACAGCACCAATTTCCGTTCTGAAGCGGGATCTGCAGGCCGTGATACACGCGGTTTGATTCGCCAGCATCAGTTTAACAAAGTGGAACTCGTCCGCTTTGTTAAGCCGGAAGAGTCGTATGATGAACTTGAAAAACTGACAGGCCATGCGGAGAAAGTGCTTCAATTGCTGAACTTGCCGTATCGCGTCCTGAAAATGTGCACAGCGGACCTCGGCTTCACGGCTGCCAAGAAGTATGATATCGAAGTATGGATTCCGACGCAGAACACCTACCGTGAAATCTCTTCTTGTTCCAATTTCGAAGATTTCCAAGCGCGCCGGGCTCACATCCGATTCCGTCGTGAAGCGGGAGCGAAGCCTGAATACGTTCATACGTTGAATGGAAGCGGTCTGGCGATCGGCCGGACGGTAGCTGCCATTTTAGAGAATTACCAACAGGAAGACGGCTCCGTCATCATTCCGGAAGTCCTTCGTCCGTACATGGGCGGCAAGGAAGTTATCCGATAATATGTAAAGGCTGCATCCGGATCATTCGATTTCGGACGCAGCCTTTTTTTCTCTCTTTTTTCTTTCCCGGATGGCCCTGAAAAAGGCGGATAGCATGTCTCCACATTCCTCGCCCAGGATGCCTTCGGTTACCTCGCATTCATGGTTGAACCGCGGGTCGTTCAGCAACCGGTATAAGGAATCGACACAGCCTCCTTTCGGATCGCGGGCGCCATAGACGACGCGGGGAACTCTCGATTGCAGAATGGCGCCTGCACACATTGGGCAAGGCTCCAATGTGACATAGAGGGTTGTCTGTTCCAACCGCCAGCTGCCAAGTGTTTGGCAAGCCTCCTGAATAGCGGATAATTCTGCATGCGTGACGGCATTTTGGGACGTCTCGCGTAGGTTATGAGCACGCGCAATGATGTTTCCCTCATGGACAATCACCGCTCCAATCGGCACTTCTCCTAGCGCCTCCGCCTTCTTTGCTTCCTTAATTGCCAGTCGCATGAACGACCGGTCCGTTTCGAATACATCCATGTTCATCGCTCCTTGATTTTATTTTAGCATGGAAATTCGAAATCACGTCTAAATTGTTCCACGTGGAAAAAACAATGGATATGATAGAATGAGGAACATGGAATTTGAAAGGTGGGTTTTTGATGGCAATACCCTTCCTGGCGGTCGAGGGGCCGATCGGTGTCGGCAAGACATCGCTCGCCAAGACGATTGCGGAAACGTGGAATTACAAGCTTTTACAGGAAATCGTATACGAAAATCCGTTTTTGGGTAAATTTTATGAGAACATGGAGGAATGGAGTTTTCAGACGGAAATGTTCTTCCTTTGCAACCGATACAAGCAATTGAACGACATCAAGCAGGGGATGATTGCCGATCCACAACCGGTTGTCTCCGATTATCATATATTCAAGAATCTGATTTTCGCAAAACGGACATTGCCCCCTGCAGAGTATCAAAAATATGAAGAGATCTACATGATTTTAACACGGGATATGCCCGTTCCGAATATCATCATCTATTTACATGCCAGTTTGGATAAACTGATGGAACGGATCGCCAAACGGGGTCGGGAGTTCGAAAAAAATATGGATACCGCCTATTTGAGACAGCTGGCGGATGACTATGAGGTTTTCATGAATGAGTTTGAACGGGCTCATCCGTCCATTCATGTCTTGCGGTTTGACGGGGATGCAACCGACTTTGTAAACAATCGAACCGACCGGGATACTATCTTGAAGGCGATTCAGGCGGTTCTGGATAAAGGAGCTTTTTAGAAATGAAGCTGCGAGATCAATATAATATCCCTCATAATACGGTGATTACGGTGGCGGGCACAGTCGGCGTCGGAAAATCGACGATGGCTCAGGCGCTTGCCGAGGCGTTGGGACTCAGGACTTCATTTGAAAAGGTGAATGAGAATCCGTATCTTGAACGCTTTTACGACGACTTCGAGAAATGGAGCTTCCATTTGCAAATTTACTTCCTGGCAGAGCGGTTCAAGGAGCAGAAACGGATGTTTGAATATGGCGGTGGGTTTGTCCAAGACCGGTCGATCTACGAAGATACGGGGATTTTTGCAAAGATGCATATGGAAAACGGGACGATGGATCCGGTCGATTATTCGACTTACACCGAGTTGTTCGAAGCGATGGTCATGACCCCGTATTTCCCCCACCCCGACGTCCTCATTTATTTGGAAGGCTCGCCCGATGTCATTTTGGAGCGCATCCGGGAACGGGGACGGCCGATGGAGCAGGAGACGCCCATTTCCTATTGGACGGAGATGTATGCGCGCTATGCGGACTGGATCGACTCATTCAACGCTTGTCCGGTGTTGCGGATTGACGTCAGCGACTATGATTTGCTTAGAAGGCCGGAAGAGGTGGAGATGATTGTGGAACGGATTGGCATTGTCTTGCAACATGCCAAAAGATAAAAAAGGTTGTCCTCCGTCAAATATGTATTGGAGGACAACCTTTTGGATTAAGAACAGACTTTGATATTCGAAAAGAACTCTTTATACAACTCTTTCAGGATGATTGTTTCGTCTTCTTTCAGGACGCCGAAGACCAAGCTCACTTCCGAAGAACCTTGATTGATCATCTGGATGCTCGTACCGGTACGGGCAATCGCTCCAGCAGCACGTGCAGCCAAACCTGTCGTGTCGCGCATTCCTTCCCCGACAAGGACGATCATGGAGTAATCATGATTGAAGAAGACTTTATCCGGCTTCAGCTCCTCTTTGACCCGTTCCAAAATCCGCTGCTCTTTGCCCGGTGTCAGGAAGCGGCTGCGAATGATCACTGATAAGTTATCGATGCCGGATGGCGTATGCTCGTATGGAATCTCTTCCTCTTCCAAGATTTGAAGAAGGCGGCGTCCGAACCCGATTTCCAAGTTCATTAGGAATTTATCGACGAATAAGGTGGAGAAACCATGGTCCGCGGCGATTCCGATAACTGGCTGAGACGAATGGTCGCGTTCTTTCACGATCAATGTCCCTGGTGCGCTCGGGTTATTCGTGTTTTTAATGCAGACCGGAATCGAGCGGCGGAAAGCCGGAATCAACGCTTCATCATGGAAAACAGAGAAGCCGGCATACGCCAGTTCGCGCATTTCCCGGTATGTCATTTTACTGATGGCTGCCGGCTCATCCACGATACGCGGGTTGGCGGCGAAGACCGAATCGACATCCGTGAAATTTTCATAGAGTTCGGCATCGGTGGCAGCTGCCAGCAACGAGCCTGTAATATCCGACCCTCCTCTATTGAATGTTCGTAACGTTCCGTCTTCCGTGAAGCCGAAAAATCCTGGGAATACGATGATGCCTGGCAGCTCTCTCAGTTTCGCCAGTTGTGCATCACCTTCCGGCAGGGCCTGTACACGTGCCGGGCGCTGATTGACGAGGAGGCCGGCTTCTTTTGGCGAGATATATTGAGCTTCAATACCGATGGAAGAGAAATACTCGGCGATCAGTTTGGCGTTGTTATCTTCCCCGGCAGCTTTCAATGTGTCTGTAAAGAGGGTTGGATCGTTTTTATCGCCTTCCAGACGTTCTTTCAAATCATGTTCGATGACTTGTACGATGTCATTGGAAAGTTCGAGGCCTTCCGCAATTTGGCGATACCGTTCCACAACTTCCCCCAGCTGTGCCGTTGCATCTTTTCCGTCTAGTGCTGCTTCAGCTAAACGGATCAGCAGGTCCGTCACTTTCGTGTCCTCATCGGAGCGTTTGCCCGGAGCGGAAACAACGACGATTTTACGCGTTGGATCGGATAGGATGATATCCGCCACTTTCTTGATCTGATCTGCTGTTGCAACCGATGTTCCGCCAAATTTACATACTTTCATTTTTTCACCAAATCCTATCTTTTTAAAATTGTCCATTGGATGTATTATTTGATTATAACAAAAACAGGGTTGTACTTGTTGATGTTTTTCACTATAATGTCCTTATGCAATGAACATGTGTTTTTTCATAGTGTACATATAGATAGGAGAATCGTCAAATGAAAAATGAAATTAATATTGGATTACTAGGGTTCGGAGTGGTCGGCAGCGGTGTTGCTAAAATTCTGGACAACCACCAAGAAGATTTGCAGCATAAGCTTGGTGTTCCGGTATCCATTAAGAAAGTTCTTGTAAAGAATCTTAACAAGGAAAGGGACTGTGATCTTCCGGCGGACGTGTTCACAACCGACCTTGATGAGATTCTTGGCGATTCTTCCATAGATTTGATCGTGGAAGTGATCGGGGGCACTTCGGAAGCACGCGAGGCGATTGAAAAATCATTGAATGCCGGCAAGGGCGTCGTAACGGCGAATAAAGACGTCATGGCTGAATATGGACTTGACCTTTTGCAACTGGCGGATGAAAATAAATGTGACCTCTTTTTCGAAGCGAGTGTAGGAGGCGGAATCCCGTTGATCCGTACGCTCGAAGATGGATTGGCATCGGATCGGATCAGCGCGTTGACCGGGATCGTCAATGGTACGACGAACTTCATCCTGACGAAAATGAAACACGAGAACATGTCCTATGAGGATGCGTTAGCGGAAGCGACGGAATTGGGCTTCGCCGAGGCGGATCCGACTGCTGACGTCGATGGAATCGATGCAGCACGGAAGATGGTCATCTTGGCATCTCTCGCATTCTCTACCGAAGTCCGTTTGGATGATGTCTTCGTCCGCGGCCTGCGGGAAATCCAGGACGGCGACCTGGAGTTGGCAGAACAATTCGGCTATACAGTTAAACTTGCCGGTTCCGCCAAAAAGAATGAGGATGGCATTGAAGTGGCTGTAGAGCCTGTCCTTTTGCCGAATTCCCATCCATTGGCGTCGGTGAACAATGAGTTCAACGCTGTCTATGTATATGGAGAAGCTGTCGGAGAGACGATGTTCTACGGACCGGGCGCCGGTTCACTGCCAACTGCTACATCTGTTACAGGAGATATCGTGGCCGCTTGCCGCAATCTGTTGATGGGAGTGAATGGAAGAAGAACTCACTCGCCGCAGCATGAACGCCATGTGAAAACGGACGATCAAAAGTTCGCCCGCTATTTCCACCGGATCCGCGTGAAGGATGAAGTGGGCGTGCTGACCAAATTGACTGCCATCTATAGTAGATACGGGGCTAGCCTGGCCACAGTCATCCAAGATTCGGACAATGGCGTTGAAGCGGATCTGATTTTCATTACACATCAGATTTCACGCCAGCAGCATTTGGATATCATGAATGAATTAAATGAAACACCTGAAGTGATCCATGTATTGAGTCACTACCGGGTGGAGGGGGAATCACGATGAAAAGATGGAACGGTTTGATCGAAGAGTATAAAGAATGGTTGCCGGTCACGGAAAATACACCGGCGTTGACATTGCAAGAAGGGAACACACCCCTCATTCATATGAAAACTCTGTCCGAACAATGGGGCATTGATTTATATGTGAAAACGGAAGGGACGAATCCGACAGGCTCTTTCAAAGACCGCGGAATGGTCATGGCAGTTGCGAAAGCGAAAGAAGAAGGCAAGAAAATCCTTATTTGTGCATCTACCGGAAATACATCGGCATCGGCTGCAGCCTACGGGGCACGTGCGGGCATGCGGACGATTGTCGTTATTCCGGAAGGGCGCATTGCGCTTGGAAAACTGGCGCAAGCGAGAATGTACGGCGCGGAAATCCTGCAAATTGAAGGGAATTTCGATGAGGCGCTTCAGATGGTGCGCGAAGCGGGTGAAGGGGATATCGCTCTTGTCAACTCGGTGAACCCTCACCGTTTGGAAGGACAAAAAACGATCGCCTTCGAAACAATTGAACAGCTTGGAAAAGTGCCGGACATTTTCGCGCTTCCAGTTGGGAATGCTGGGAACATCTCTGCTGCTTGGAAGGGATTCAAGGAGTATGCGGAGAAAAAAGGAACTGACCTTCCGGAGCTTCTAGGCGTGCAGGCGGATGGTGCAGCGCCGATCGTCTATGACCGTGTATTCGAAAATCCGGAAACTGTTGCAACGGCAATCCGGATCGGCAACCCGGCGAGTTGGCAGCTGGCGAAAAATGCGTTGGCAGAATCGAAGGGCAACATATTGTCCGTCACAGATGAAGAAATCCTGGAAGCATACCGCTTGATCTCTTCCAAGGAAGGGGTATTCGCAGAGCCGGGGTCTTGCGCATCGATTGCCGGATTGAAAAAACAAGTCGAGAGCGGTTTGGTGAAAAAAGGATCGACTGTCGTTGCCATCTTGACAGGGAATGGATTGAAAGATCCGGATACGGCAATCGAAGTGAACAAGGACGAGCCGTTCCTATCACGTGAACAGTTCGACCAAATTCTCAGTGAGTTGAAAGAAGGCAAAAACTGATGACGGAGGCCAATTTTTCAGTCGTCGTCCCTGCGACCACGGCAAATCTTGGCCCGGGGTTCGACAGCATCGGGCTTGCTCTCGCCTTATATATGACAGTCGACGTGGAGCCATCCGAAGCATGGGGCGTCTCCTATGATGGCGACGAATATGGAAGCCTCCCGAATGGGGCGGACAATTTGATTGTCCAGACAGTCCTAAAAGTAGCGGCACGATACGATAAGAAGGTTTCCACGCATAGTCTGCGCGTCCATTCCGATATACCTTTGGGGAAAGGGCTCGGAAGCAGTGCGACCGCCATTGCGGCAGGTATTGAAATTGCGGATCAGTTGGCGGGATTGGATCTTACTCCGATGGAAAAGGTGAAAATCGGCAGCGAGATGGAAGGGCATGCGGATAATGTATCAGCCGCACTTCTCGGCGGAGTGACCATTTCCTATTACGCGGGAGACTCAATCGACATCGTCCATATACGGGAACCGCAAATGGGAGCCGTCATACTAGTTCCACCAGAAGCATTGCGAACGGAAGAATCCCGTGGACTTCTCCCAGGGCAGCTGCCGCATGCAAAAGCGACGTTAGGAAGCGCAGCCAGCAGCGTCATGGCCGCAGCCATTGCTCGGGATGACTGGGCGACCGCCGGCAAAATGATGGAACAGGATATTTTCCATGAGCCGTACCGGAAGCATCTGTTTCCCGATTTTGAGGAAATCCGTTTGGCCGCCAAGGAAATCGGCGCTTACGGCATGACGATCAGCGGGGCGGGCCCTTCGATTTTCATTGCGGTGAAATCCGGCGAAGAAGCTAGAATTGCCGATCAATTGATGGGAAAGTTCCCGTATTATAATGGGTTGGCCGTGCAGCCGTCTAGTGATGGCGCGGTCGTGAAATGAAAGAGGCAGCCTTGGCTGCCTCTTTTGTCATCGGTTCGGAAAGGGAGGTTTCATATGAAAAGAATAGTAATGTTTTTGGCTGTGGTGTTAATCGGCTTCGGCGTATATGCGGTCGGTTATTTTAGCACGTACAACATACCGAAAAGTGAAAAGGCAGCGGAAGAATTTCTGATTGAATTCGACGCAAAGAAAAGCGGGATGGGCGTATCGGCTGTGGTCGGCTGGATGCAGCTGGGCGAATCGGATTCCTGGCTGGCCCGGGTATCATTTGAAGATGGGGTCTATGGCTATGCCCATTTTGAAAAAGGATGGAATGGCAAGATGAAATTTATGAGTCTCGGCACAACACAGCCGCTCACATATAGGGAATTCAAAACGAATGATGGCTTCTACGGCGTTGTGTTCGGACGCAATGATAACCTGACCATCGACCATATTAACGTGAAGACGCTAGGCAGCACTACATACGAATTTGTCATACATGTCGCAAATCGGGAGAATTTCATGGTTGGCGAGAAGTTGCCTGATGGCGTGCAGGACACGTTTCCGGCCGAATTCGAGGTAGTCGATAAGGAAGGGAACCTCCTGGAAGCGGGTTAATAGGCTCTGTAATACTAATTAAAAAAACCGCTACGAAGACGTAACGGTTTTGCAAGGTTATGTATAAAAGTAAAAATGGCGGAGGAAGAGGGATTCGAACCCCCGCGGGCTTTAACACCCCTGTCGGTTTTCAAGACCGATCCCTTCAGCCAGGCTTGGGTATTCCTCCGTGTTGGACAATGAACAATGTACCATGGTTATCCGGTGGAGTCAATAACCTTTTTCATTGGTTAACGGATTATAAATCCAGGCCTATGGATAACCTTTGCATCAGGCGTTGTCCACGTCCAGCTCCGGGCCCAGTCTCTATGCGAAACTGTGAATGTGCCTTAATTTCTACAAAGTACGCAGAAATTAAGATAAATCGAACCCTTCGCTGTTCGAGAAGCGTGCCTTAATTTCTGCAGAGTACGCAGAAATACGGCAAATCGAACCCTTCGCTGTTCGATTGGCAAATAAACGTTTGCTTTTTGGTTGAAAAAACGGTATACTGGAAAATGCCGTGCTAGGTGGGAAGGTAGCGGTGTCCTGTAACTTGCAATCCGCTCTAGCAAGACTGAATTCCTTCTCGAGGCTGCATGTATTGTAGGGTCTGCCTCTTGCACGTAGTGTTGACGTTTGGGTCCTGCGCAATGGGAACCCATGAACCATGTCAGGTCCGGAAGGAAGCAGCATTAAGTGGATCCTCCCATGTGCCGCAGGGTCGCCTAGACCGAGCTGGCGACAGGAGTAACGCCTATGTGCTGCAGTCGAAGGAAGGTGCACGGCTTGAATTTATCCATCCACTCGTCCGTTTTTGCGGGCGGGTTTTTTATTGCTTCCAGAAAGGTTTTACATAAGGCAATATGCTATACTTAATCTAATACCGCAATGCGTCTAAAGGAGAGGGAACTGTTGGTGTATCAAGCTTTTTATCGTGTATACAGGCCTCAGTCATTCACTGAGATGTCCGGGCAGCATCATGTGAAGCAGACACTTCAGAATGCCCTCCTTCATAATAAGACAACCCACGCCTATCTGTTCTCCGGACCACGGGGGACAGGGAAAACGAGTGCAGCAAAGGTCTTTGCCAAAGCGTTGAACTGTGAAAATGGGCCTGCGAAGGAACCATGCAACGAATGTCCGAGCTGCCGAAGCATTACGGATGGCTCCAATACCGACGTCATCGAATTCGACGCGGCTTCAAACTCCCGGGTGGAAGAGATGCGGGATATTATTGAGAAAGTCCGGTTCGCCCCATCCAATGCACGATTCAAAGTGTATATCATCGATGAGGTGCATATGCTTTCGAATTCGGCGTTCAATGCGCTTCTGAAAACATTGGAAGAACCGCCGTCCCACGTCGTTTTCATATTGGCGACGACCGAGCCGCATAAACTTCCTTTGACCATCATTTCCCGGTGTCAACGCTTCGATTTTAAACCGATTACATCCGTCGAAATCATCGAGCGGATGAAAACGGTGCTGGCCGACGCGGGAATCGAGTCGGACGAGGGAGCCTTGAAAGTGATTGCCCAGGCGGCTTCCGGCGGGATGCGGGATGCGCTCAGCATGCTCGATCAAGTCGTCTCTTTCAGTGGTGATCGGGTAACTGTGGAAGACGCCCTTCTTGTCACCGGCTCGATCGGGGAAGACATTTTCTATCAATTGGCGGAAGCCTTGCTTGAAAGAGACGCAGGAACGGCGATTTCCTTATTGGATTCATTGATTGCAGAAGGGAAGGACGTCGGTCGGTTAGCCGAGGATCTGATTACCTTCTTCCGTGACCTTCTCCTGCTCCGCACAGCCCCCGACCTGAAGGACTTGTTGGAATTAATCGCTGGTGACCCGCGTTTCGTCGAGCTCGCACAGACATTCGACATGGATGTTCTGTATGCGTTCATCGACATATTAGCGAAAACCCAGCAGGAGATGCGCTTTTCCAATCATGCCAAAGTTTACATCGAGTCTGCACTTTTGAAAATGATCCACGTCAGGCAGCAACCTGTCGGAATAGGAGGAACCAGCCATTCGGAAGTCGATCCGGCTCTGGCGGAAAAGGTTGAGATGCTGGAACGGACTGTCCAAGAGTTGCGTCAACAGATTGCAAACGGCGGCGGAGGGCAGTCGCGCGCAGAAGAGCGTTCTGCCCAAGCGCGGAAGAGTGCATCCAAATCTTCACAATCATTTAAAGTTCCGGTCGGGAGAATTCATGAAGTACTGAAAGCTGCAACAAAACAAGATATCCTGACCATTCGCCAAGAGTGGGCCGGGATGATGCAGACGATGCAAAAATCGCACGCGGCCCTTCTCGAAGAAACAGAACCGGTTGCAGCATCCGAGAGTGCTTTTGTGCTAAAATTCAAGTATGAAATCCATTGCCTGATGGCTTCGGAAAACCCTTCGCTTCGAACGGGTCTATCCGAAGCGCTTCGTTCACGGACGGGAAAGCCTTATGAGGTGGTATACGTCCCGGAAGAAGGTTGGCTGAAGGTGAGGGAGGATTTCATCCGAACCAATGGACTCGGAAAGCAGCAAGGTCCACCTTCCACCGAGGAAGAACCGGTTGCGGAGGAGACCCTGTCTTTTGTGACAGAGGCGGAACAAGAAAACACCGATCCGGTCGTAACGGAAGCAGCTAAAATTTTTGGCGAAGATTTTATTAAAGTCTACGATGACTAACACTTAAGGAGGAATTGACATGCGTGGTATGGGCAATATGCAGGGCATGATGAAACAAATGCAGAAGATGCAAAAGAAAATGGCGGATGCACAAGAAAAGCTTGGGGAAGAACGTATGGAAGGGACAGCAGGAGGCGGAATGGTCAAAGTAATCGTCTCAGGCCATAAAGAAGTATTGGAAGTGATCATCGATCCGTCCGTTGTCGATCCGGAAGATGTTGAAATGCTGCAAGATCTGGTCGTAATCGCTACCAACGAAGCAATGACAAAAGCGGAAGAATTAGCGAACTCCACTATGGGTCAATTCACGAAAGGATTGAACCTTCCTGGAATGTTCTAGGAGGTAAAAGGATGCACTATCCAGAACCGATATCGAAACTGATTGATAGTTTTATGAAGCTGCCAGGCATCGGTCCGAAAACAGCGGGCCGGCTGGCGTTTTTTGTATTGGGAATGAAAGAAGATACCGTACTAGATTTTGCGAAAGCACTTGTCGATGCAAAACGGAATCTACGTTTTTGCTCCGTGTGCGGGCATATTACCGATATCGATCCATGCCATATTTGCCAAGACTCGCGCCGGGACCACTCCATGATTTGCGTCGTCCAAGATCCGAAAGACGTCATTGCGATGGAGAAGATGAGAGATTATAACGGGCTATATCACGTGTTGCATGGAGCCATTTCTCCAATGGACGGAATCGGCCCGGAAGACATCAATGTTCCTTCCTTATTGACCCGTCTGCAAGATGAAGAAGTGCAGGAGCTCATATTGGCGACCAATCCGACAATTGAAGGGGAAGCAACCGCGATGTATATTTCCCGTCTCGTGAAGCCTTCTGGTATCACGACAACCCGGATCGCTCACGGTCTGCCGGTCGGCGGAGACCTGGAATACGCGGATGAAGTGACATTGTCAAAGGCACTGGAAGGTCGCCGGGAACTGTAAGGGGTGGCTTGGATGTTTGGCCGAAAGAGGAAATTGAAAAATGAATTCGATGAGCGGCTCCGTTCTCTCATGATGGAAACGAAGGAAGAATGGGAGAACGCAAGAGAGATCGAACGGTATATAAATGATTATGATCTAGAAGTCATTACCCAAAGAAAAATAGCAGAGAGCAAACATTTCTATCTGTTTAAAGAAGCTAAAGAACGCCGACTTGGCAAAGACTGATATATATGAAGTGGGACGCATATACTGGACCAATTATGGAAAGGGGCGTTTCCCGTGAATATTATCATTCTTGCAACGGTCGGCGTTGCACTTCTTCTATTATTGATGCTGGATAAAAAGCAGATCCGAAATGGAGCGGAACGGCTATCGATATTTTGGTTCCGGCTCGCATTCGCCTTCCTACTATTATTCGCCATGAATATTGCAGGTGGATTTATCGGCATCTATGTACCTGTAAATATTGCATCAGGGCTGATCTTGGCCATTTTAGGAATACCGGGATTCGTATCCCTATGCACTTTGGCAGTTCTCTTATGAAGCTTCAGTTAAGTTAGAGGAAAGAAAATGAGGAACAGCTACCGGCCAAAGCGGCATGGTATAGCTGTTTTTTCTTTATTTGCACCAATAAACTAAACTTTTTTCAATTTAGGGGTTGCAAAGTAGAAGACATCGGAGTATAGTAGAAAACGTTGCGCTTCACATAAACGCCAACGACGAAAAAAGAAATTGAAAAAAGTTGTTGACATTACGAACGTAGCTTGATACGATATAAGAGTTGCTGCGAAACACAACAGCAACGAAATGAACCTTGAAAACTGAACAGCAAAACGTCAACAAATAAAGTCCGGAAGCCGACCCCGTCGGTGAAACGGACAAAACGAATCTTCGGATTCAAAATTGACATCTTAAATGATGCCAGCAAGAAACTCGAGCTATTCAAGTTTCTCTAACTGGCGGTTGAGACGTAGTGCAGTGCTAGGAAGCAAGCGAGTGAAGGAGGGAGCGTACATCAGTACGTGACCGACTGAACGAGCGCGGCTGACAACGCAATGCGCTGCGTATCGACTAGCCAGATCTGGTGGCCGAGGTGTGGTGGAGTGCTAGGAGGCGATTGAGCGAAGGAGGGAGCGTACTACGGTACGTGACTGACTGAGCGAATGAAGCCGACAACGCAATCCGCCGCGCATCGGTCGCCAGGATTATGGAGAGTTTGATCCTGGCTCAGGACGAACGCTGGCGGCGTGCCTAATACATGCAAGTCGAGCGGACGGATGGGAGCTTGCTCCCTGAAGTTAGCGGCGGACGGGTGAGTAACACGTGGGCAACCTGCCCTGCAGATGGGGATAACTCCGGGAAACCGGGGCTAATACCGAATAATCAGTTCCTCCGCATGGAGGAATTCTGAAAGACGGTTTCGGCTGTCACTGCAGGATGGGCCCGCGGCGCATTAGCTAGTTGGTGGGGTAACGGCCTACCAAGGCGACGATGCGTAGCCGACCTGAGAGGGTGATCGGCCACACTGGGACTGAGACACGGCCCAGACTCCTACGGGAGGCAGCAGTAGGGAATCTTCCACAATGGACGGAAGTCTGATGGAGCAACGCCGCGTGAGCGAAGAAGGTTTTCGGATCGTAAAGCTCTGTTGTAAGGGAAGAACACGTACGGGAGTCACTGCCCGTACCTTGACGGTACCTTATCAGAAAGCCACGGCTAACTACGTGCCAGCAGCCGCGGTAATACGTAGGTGGCAAGCGTTGTCCGGAATTATTGGGCGTAAAGCGCGCGCAGGCGGTCCTTTAAGTCTGATGTGAAAGCCCACGGCTCAACCGTGGAGGGTCATTGGAAACTGGAGGACTTGAGTACAGAAGAGGAAAGCGGAATTCCACGTGTAGCGGTGAAATGCGTAGAGATGTGGAGGAACACCAGTGGCGAAGGCGGCTTTCTGGTCTGTAACTGACGCTGAGGCGCGAAAGCGTGGGGAGCAAACAGGATTAGATACCCTGGTAGTCCACGCCGTAAACGATGAGTGCTAAGTGTTAGGGGGTTTCCGCCCCTTAGTGCTGCAGCTAACGCATTAAGCACTCCGCCTGGGGAGTACGGTCGCAAGACTGAAACTCAAAGGAATTGACGGGGACCCGCACAAGCGGTGGAGCATGTGGTTTAATTCGAAGCAACGCGAAGAACCTTACCAGGTCTTGACATCCCGCTGCCCGGCATGGAGACATGCCTTTCCCTTCGGGGACAGCGGTGACAGGTGGTGCATGGTTGTCGTCAGCTCGTGTCGTGAGATGTTGGGTTAAGTCCCGCAACGAGCGCAACCCTTGATCTTAGTTGCCAGCATTCAGTTGGGCACTCTAAGGTGACTGCCGGTGACAAACCGGAGGAAGGTGGGGATGACGTCAAATCATCATGCCCCTTATGACCTGGGCTACACACGTGCTACAATGGACGGTACAGAGGGCTGCGAACCCGCGAGGGGGAGCCAATCCCATAAAACCGTTCCCAGTTCGGATTGCAGGCTGCAACTCGCCTGCATGAAGCCGGAATCGCTAGTAATCGTGGATCAGCATGCCACGGTGAATACGTTCCCGGGTCTTGTACACACCGCCCGTCACACCACGAGAGTTTGTAACACCCGAAGTCGGTGGGGTAACCCTTACGGGAGCCAGCCGCCGAAGGTGGGACAGATGATTGGGGTGAAGTCGTAACAAGGTAGCCGTATCGGAAGGTGCGGCTGGATCACCTCCTTTCTAAGGATATTTACGGAATATGAACCTTGGGTTCATACGTTGACGTTTTGCGTTCAGTTTTGAAGGTTCATATAATCGAAACTTCATACAATCCCGGAAGGGGCCTATAGCTCAGCTGGTTAGAGCGCACGCCTGATAAGCGTGAGGTCGGTGGTTCGAGTCCACTTAGGCCCACCATCATATACTTCTGGGGCCTTAGCTCAGCTGGGAGAGCGCCTGCCTTGCACGCAGGAGGTCAGCGGTTCGATCCCGCTAGGCTCCACCAACTTACTCCATAATGGGAGTATTTTTGTTCCTTGAAAACTGGATAAAACGACATTGAAAGCAACAAACACAAGTAATCAACCGAGTCGATCACACTAGTGATTGAACATGCAATACTTTGTAACGATCTGGAAGCCATATCGCTATGGCCGAACGATCGACCAATGGGTTTCGAGAAGCAAGCAGTGCTAGGAAGCGAGCGAACGAAGACCGGAGCGTGCTACGGCACGTGAGGATCTGAGTGAGCGAAGCTGACAACGCAATGCGCCGCTTATCGAAAGCCAGATGAAGGTCAAGTTAGAAAGGGCGCACGGCGGATGCCTTGGCACTAGGAGCCTATGAAGGACGGCACTAACACCGATATGCTCCGGGGAGCTGTAAGTAAGCATTGATCCGGAGATTTCCGAATGGGGAAACCCACTGCCCGTAATGGGGCAGTACATGTACGTGAATACATAGCGTACATGAGGCAGACCCGGAGAACTGAAACATCTAAGTATCCGGAGGAAGAGAAAGAAAATTCGATTCCCTGAGTAGCGGCGAGCGAAACGGGAAGAGCCCAAACCAGGAAGCTTGCTTCCTGGGGTTGTAGGACACTCTATACGGAGTTACAAAGGGATGGGTTAGGCGAAGCGATCTGGAAAGGTCCGCCGCAGCGGGTAATAGCCCCGTAGCCGAAAGTCCATCCCCTCCAGAGTGGATCCTGAGTACGGCGGAACACGTGAAATTCCGTCGGAATCCGGGAGGACCATCTCCCAAGGCTAAATACTCCCTAGTGACCGATAGTGAACCAGTACCGTGAGGGAAAGGTGAAAAGCACCCCGGAAGGGGAGTGAAACAGATCCTGAAACCGTGTGCCTACAAGTTGTCAGAGCCCGTTAAGGGGTGATGGCGTGCCTTTTGTAGAATGAACCGGCGAGTTACGATTCCATGCAAGGTTAAGCCGAGAAGGCGGAGCCGCAGCGAAAGCGAGTCTGAACAGGGCGAATGAGTATGGGGTCGTAGACCCGAAACCAGGTGATCTACCCATGTCCAGGGTGAAGGTAAGGTAACACTTACTGGAGGCCCGAACCCACGTACGTTGAAAAGTGCGGGGATGAGGTGTGGGTAGCGGTGAAATTCCAATCGAACCTGGAGATAGCTGGTTCTCTCCGAAATAGCTTTAGGGCTAGCCTCAAACAACGAATCTCGGAGGTAGAGCACTGTTTGGACTAGGGGCCCATCCCGGGTTACCGAATTCAGACAAACTCCGAATGCCGATGATTTAGGTTTGGGAGTCAGACTGCGGGTGATAAGATCCGTAGTCGAGAGGGAAACAGCCCAGACCACCAGTTAAGGTCCCCAAGTATCCGTTAAGTGGAAAAGGATGTGGCGTTGCCCAGACAACCAGGATGTTGGCTTAGAAGCAGCCACCATTTAAAGAGTGCGTAATAGCTCACTGGTCGAGTGGCGCTGCGCCGAAAATGTACCGGGGCTAAACGGATCACCGAAACTGTGGATTGACACCGTTGGTGTCAGTGGTAGGAGAGCGTTCCAAGGGCGTCGAAGCCAGACCGGAAGGACTGGTGGAGCGCTTGGAAGTGAGAATGCCGGTATGAGTAGCGAAAGAAGGGTGAGAATCCCTTCCACCGAATGCCTAAGGTTTCCTGAGGAAGGCTCGTCCGCTCAGGGTCAGTCGGGACCTAAGTCGAGGCCGAAAGGCGTAGACGATGGACAACAGTTTGATATTCCTGTCCCCCCCCCCCGCCGCTATCAGCAATGGGGGGACGCAGTAGGATAGGGTGAGCGCGCTGTTGGTCATGCGCGTCGAAGCAGTGAGGTGTGGAACGAGGCAAATCCCGTTCCTGTAACATTGAGCTGTGACCGCGAGGGGAATTGTTCCCCGGAGTCCCTGATTTCACACTGCCAAGAAAAGCCTCTAGCGAGGCGGGAGGTGCCCGTACCGCAAACCGACACAGGTAGGCGAGGAGAGAATCCTAAGGTGATCGAGAGAACTCTCGTTAAGGAACTCGGCAAAATGACCCCGTAACTTCGGGAGAAGGGGTGCTCTGGTAGGGTGAATAGCCCGAGAGAGCCGCAGTGAATAGGCCCAGGCGACTGTTTAGCAAAAACACAGGTCTCTGCAAAACCGTAAGGTGACGTATAGGGGCTGACGCCTGCCCGGTGCTGGAAGGTTAAGAGGAGAGGTCAGCGCAAGCGAAGCTTCGAATTGAAGCCCCAGTAAACGGCGGCCGTAACTATAACGGTCCTAAGGTAGCGAAATTCCTTGTCGGGTAAGTTCCGACCCGCACGAAAGGCGTAACGATCTGGGCACTGTCTCAACGAGAGACTCGGTGAAATTATAATATGCGTGAAGATGCGCATTACCCGCGACAGGACGGAAAGACCCCGTGGAGCTTTACTGTAACCTGATATTGAATTCCGGTGCAGCCTGTACAGGATAGGTAGGAGCCTTGGAAGCCGGAGCGCCAGCTTCGGTGGAGGCATTGGTGGGATACTACCCTGGCTGTATTGGACTTCTAACCCATGCCCGTGATCCGGGCAGGAGACAGTGTCAGGCGGGCAGTTTGACTGGGGCGGTCGCCTCCTAAAGTGTAACGGAGGCGCCCAAAGGTTCCCTCAGAATGGTTGGACATCATTCGCAGAGTGCAAAGGCATAAGGGAGCTTGACTGCGAGACCTACAAGTCGAGCAGGGTCGAAAGACGGGCTTAGTGATCCGGTGGTTCCGCATGGAAGGGCCATCGCTCAACGGATAAAAGCTACCCCGGGGATAACAGGCTTATCTCCCCCAAGAGTCCACATCGACGGGGAGGTTTGGCACCTCGATGTCGGCTCATCGCATCCTGGGGCTGTAGTCGGTCCCAAGGGTTGGGCTGTTCGCCCATTAAAGCGGTACGCGAGCTGGGTTCAGAACGTCGTGAGACAGTTCGGTCCCTATCCGTCGCGGGCGCAGGAAATTTGAGAGGAGCTGTCCTTAGTACGAGAGGACCGGGATGGACACACCGCTGGTGTACCAGTTGTCTTGCCAAAGGCATCGCTGGGTAGCTATGTGTGGACGGGATAAATGCTGAAAGCATCTAAGCATGAAGCCCCCCTCGAGATGAGATTTCCCTTTACATTCGTAAGTAAGATCCCTCAAAGAAGATGAGGTGGATAGGTCCGGGGTGGAAGTGCGGCGACGCATGGAGCTGACGGATACTAATCGATCGAGGACTTGACCTATATGAAATGCCGAGGCGGCCTGCCTGGACTCGACAGGCATAAGACAGGCTGGCGAAGCGGCGCTTTATGCCGCATAGCCGGAATGGCTTATGACCCGAGAGTCTGGCCGCCGAGGCTGGACAATACAAAGGTTGCATGGCTTGTGGCAGACAATGTTGGTTTTATCCGGTTTTGAGCGAACAAGCTCAAGAGTCTGGTGACGATGGCGAAGAGGTCACACCCGTTCCCATACCGAACACGGAAGTTAAGCTCTTCAGCGCCGATGGTAGTCGGGGGCTTCCCCCTGTGAGAGTAGGACGTCGCCGGGCGGACAGGTCATTCCCAATGGGGGATGGCTTTTTTTATTGCCTTTTTTCGTGCAGGCGGCAAGCTATTGCACCCGCCTCGTCGAGGAGAGATCGGCGGTGATCCAGGGATGGTTGTTCAGGGATATCACGCTGTCGGGAGGTTACCAGCAGCGCTCTACGGAAAATTAGCACTTCCGGGAGGTTATTATCAGCGGTTGGCCGGAGATATCAGCACTTCCGGGAAGTTATCAGCGGTTGTCCGGAAATATCAGCGCTCTCAGGAAGTTATCGGCAAATGACTAAAGATATCAGCACTTCCGGAAAGGTATCAGCGCTGCCTGGAGATTATCAGCGATTGCTCCAGGATATCGGCACTTCCAGGAAATTATCGGCGGTTGTCCAGAGGTATCAGCACTTGCCTAGGAATATCGGAAGTTGTCCGGCGCTGTAAAGCCTTACTTACTACTAGCAGTTATGAGCGCGAAACTTTGATTTATGAGCGAGGAACCCCCACTTATGAGCGTGGATCTAGTACCTATGGGCGTGGCCTTCAATTTATGGGCACGAACCCCCAAGTTATGAGCGCGGATTTTCATTTTATGAGCGGAGAATCCCCACTTATGAGCGTGGATCTAGTACCTATGGGCGTGGCCTTCAATTTATGGGCACGTACCCCCAAGTTATGAGCGCAGATTTTCATTTTATGAGCGGAGAACCAACGCATGTCAGCACGCCAAAAACGGCTTCGGGTAGATGACATGCCGTAAAACCTCCCTGACTCGGTTGGCACTCTCCACATGGACAGAACGACAGACGTTTTTTCACTTATTATCCTTTATACTAAAGAAAAAGGGAGTGTAATGTGGAATGAATCCTATAGATCGACCGTTGATAGATGCTTTAATTCAATTCAATAAAAACAAGCCGCTGTCCCTTCACGTGCCGGGGCATAAGAATGGCGCGCTTTCAGGCCTCCCGTCTGACCTGCGTGCAGCCCTACCGTTTGATGTAACGGAGCTGGAAGGCTTGGATGATTTGCATGAGCCGGCCGGGGCCATTGAGGAGGCGCAGCGAAAGCTTGCGGCTTTGTATGGGGCCGAGCGGAGTTTTTTTCTGGTCAATGGCTCGACGGTCGGAAATTTGGCGATGATTTATGCGACTTGTCGAAGAGGGGAGACGATAATTGTTCAGCGTAATGCACATAAGTCGGTTTTTCATGCGATTGAATTGGCAGGAGCACACCCCGTTTTTATTACCCCGGCTTGGAATGAGGATGTCCTGACCCCTGGATTGGTGTCCATTGAACAAATCGAAGAGGCTCTTCATTCATTCCCCGAGGCGAAGGCGGTCGTTCTGACGTATCCGACCTATTACGGAACTGCGAATAATGGGCTTGAAAAAATAATCCGTTTTTGCCATGCCCAAGGAGTTCCCGTGTTGGTGGATGAAGCGCATGGGGCCCATTTTGTGCTTGGGGAGCCGTTTCCCCGCTCTGCCTTGGAGATGGGGGCAGATGTGGTGGTCCACTCGGCTCATAAGTCCTTGCCTGCTATGACGATGGCTTCTTTTCTGCATATCCGTTCGAGTTTGGTGGATCCGGAACGGGTTGCGCATACTTTACATATGTTGCAATCTAGCAGTCCCTCTTATCTTCTTATGGCCTCTCTTGACGATGCCCGTGCTTATGTGGAATCCTATACTGCCGAGGATATGGCTTACTTTTTGAAGGAACGCCAAGCATTCATCGAACAATTGGAGAGCATACCTGGCCTACAGCCGGTCAAAATGGATGATCCTTTGAAATTAACATTGCGTGTTACTGGATATTCAGGCTTTGCAATTCAGCAATGTTTGAGCGCGGAAGGGGTTTATGTGGAGCTTGCTGATCTTTATCAAGTATTGCTCATCCTCCCTTTAGTGAAACAAGGTGCACGCTATCCGTTGAAAACGGTTTATGAACGAATCAACCGAGCCTTAACCAAACTGGCACCGGGGACATCTGAACAGCGGGGAGAGGTCCGATTGCTTGCCATCCATGAAAAAGTATCTCAACCTGCCTATTTGCCTTCTCAGCTTGCTGATCTGGAAAGCGAATGGATTTCCTACAAAGATGCTGAAGACCGGGTGGCTGCGGCCTCCATCATTCCGTATCCTCCGGGCATTCCGCTATTGATTGGCGGAGAGGCGGTCGGGAAAGAACATATTCGATCGCTACGCGAATTGATTGCGGGACAGGCAAGATTTCAAGGAGCTATCCAAGTTGAAAATGAACTGATCTTAGTGGTGAAGGACGGTGGTAACTGATGGAACAGTGCGGCATATTCATTTCTTTTGAGGGGCCGGAGGGAGCCGGGAAGACGACCGCTCTCATGAATGTATACGAAAGGCTGAAAGCGGATGGGCGGCAAGTGATAGTTACCCGGGAGCCGGGCGGCATCACGATTTCCGAAAAAATCCGCAGTATCATTTTGGATAATGATCATGAGGAAATGGATGGAAGGACAGAGGCTTTGCTCTATGCTGCAGCACGAAGACAACATCTGGTGGAAAAGATCGAGCCAGCCCTTCGGCAAGGGAGGATCGTCTTATGCGACCGGTTCATCGATAGCTCGCTTGCTTACCAAGGGCATGCCCGCGGGTTAGGGATGGAGGAAGTTTTGGCAATCAATAAATTTGCTATTGGAGAAACGATGCCCGATCTGACCATCTTTTTTGATATTCCACCGGAAGCTGGGCTCGCCCGGATTGCGAGCAATGAAAACCGGGAACAAAATCGCTTGGATAACGAAAGTTTACAATTCCATCGTGTGGTGTATGAAGGGTATCAGCAAGTGCTGCAAAGATACCCGGAGCGGATCCGATCAGTGGATGCCTCTCTTTCCGAAGAAGAAGTAGCGGAAAAAGTTTGGAAATTAATATACTCCCAACTCATTTAAATTCCGGTTTCATGATATAATAAGTCTAAAGCGGAAAAAGGAGAGAGTACCGTGAAATTGGTTGTGGCAGTTGTACAGGATCAGGATAGTAATCGATTATCAAACGCGTTGACTAAAAACGACTTTCGTGCGACGAAATTGGCGAGTACGGGAGGCTTTCTTCGGTCAGGCAACACGACTTTTCTGATCGGTACAGAAGATAGCCTTGTTCCGAAAGCATTGGAACTCATCCGTGATAACTGTCGGTCAAGGGATCAGATGGTCGCTCCCGTGTCACCAATGGGCGGGAATGCTGACTCCTATATTCCTTATCCGGTTGAAGTGGCGGTAGGTGGGGCAACTGTTTTTGTTCTGCCAATTGAACAATTCCATCATTTTTGATGGCCCGAGGTGAATCGGAATGAAAGTCAACGGTGACTATAGAGCTGGACTCGATAAGTTAAGGAATAATCCGTTGCAAACTCCCCAGGGAGGCGCCCGTTTTGGTGAAATGGTTACAAAGCAGGAGCAACGGCTGCAAGGTGAGCAAATCACCAGGTTGCTTGGCGATATCTCTACGGTAGGTGACCGGATTGCCCGTTCCCGGAATTTACGGGATATGGCCAAATTTAAAATGCTCGTCAAACGGTTTTTGAAAGAGGCGGTGGATTCCGGATTGGGCTTGAAACAATCCCATACGTGGAACCAATTCGGGGAAGGTCGCCGTTTGAAAATCGTCCAGACAATCGATGAGAAGCTTATCGAATTTGCAGAGGATTTATTGGACGAGGAAAAGACATCCGTCGATCTTTTGGCGAAAATAGGGGAAATCAAAGGGCTCCTTATCAATTTATATATGTAGACTCGTGTTTCTTTCGGGAAACACGTTTTTTGGAAAGGGGTGGTTTCCGTGAATGAAAAGACGAACCGGCTCTTTGAGGAACAAAAAAACGTCATAGAACGTTTACAGTCTGCTTACCGGAATAACCGTATTGCTCACGCATATATATTTGACGGTGAAACAGGAACCGGAAAAGAGGATGCGGCCATATTTTTTGCAAAGCTTCAGCTTTGTAAACAGGTAACAGAAAATGTTCCATGTGAAACATGTCACTCCTGTCGCCGTTTGACATCCGGAAACCACCCGAATATTGCGATTGTGCGGCCGGACGGACAAGACATAAAAAAAGATCAGATGTCGGAATTGATTGTTCAGATGACTAAAAAAGGTTATGAAGAAGGCCGGAAAATATATATAGTTTCGCGTGCTGATCGCATGAATAGCGCGGCTGCCAATACATTGTTGAAGTTTTTGGAAGAGCCGGAAGGGGAAGTGACGGCCATCCTATTGACGGATTCCTATCAGTCGATTTTGCCGACAATCCAATCCAGATGTCAGCGAATCCCCTTCTTACCCCCATCCCGGGAGGCTATGATAGGGAAGCTGGTGGAAAAAGAAATCACTTCCTCGATGGCTGCCACCGTCTCGATGGTAACGGCAGATTTTGAAGAAGCCCTCCGCCTTGCCGGGGACGATCAATTTGCACAGATGAGAAAAACAGTGTTAAAATTGATGGAAGCATCGGATAAACATGTCCAAGAAGCATTATTATTCATCCAAACGGAATGGATTCCGCTGTTTAAAGAAAAGGACGATACCGAACGTGGCTTGGACCTGTTATTATATGCTTATCGGGATGTCATGGCATACAAGGCAGGATTGGAGTCCACACCGGCATATCCGGACCAGCAACAATTCTTCACTAGTCTGTCGATGAATATTACATTCAGCCAGCTTTCTTCCGTCATGGATGCTATCTTGCAGGCGAAGAAAAAACTGCATAGTAATATGAATCGTACGCTTCTAATGGAGCAATTGGTGCTCAGCATGCAGGAGGGGTTACTTGTTGTATAAAGTAATAGGAGTCCGCTTTAAAAATGCGGGTAAAATATATTTTTTCGATCCTCTGGATTATGATTTGAACGTAGGGGATTATGTCATTGTGGAAACCGCGCGGGGCGTGGAATATGGCAAAGTGGCAAGCCGTTTGAGAGAGGTCGAAGAAAACGATGTCGTCTTGCCGCTTAAGAAAATCATCCGGCCAGCGCAAGCGGAGGATATCGAACAGGTGATGGAAAATCGGGAAGAAGCGGAACGTGCTTTTCATACCGGACAAGGGAAAATCGAGGAGCATAAACTCGATATGAAACTTGTCGATGTGGAATACACATTCGATCGGAATAAAATCGTGTTTTATTTCACGGCAGAGGGAAGAGTCGATTTCCGTAATCTTGTCAAAGATTTGGCTTCTATCTTCAGAACGCGCATCGAGCTGCGGCAGATTGGTGTCCGGGATGAAGCGAAAATGCTTGGGGGAATTGGTCCTTGCGGCAGAATGCTCTGTTGCTCGACATTCCTAGGCGATTTTGAACCGGTTTCTATCAAAATGGCAAAAGACCAAAACCTTTCGCTCAATCCATCCAAAATTTCCGGTTTATGTGGTCGTCTCATGTGTTGCTTGAAGTATGAGAATGATGAGTATGAAGAAGCAAAAGCATTGATGCCGGATATCGGAACAGCTATCCAGACACCGGATGGTCCCGGAAAAGTCGTCGGGCTGAATCTATTGGAGCATATTCTTCAAGTCAGTTTGAACGAGCGGAACCAAGTCGTCGAATATTCGATGATGGAAGTCGCGAACTCTGCAAAAGATGTGGTGCAATTGATGAAATGATGAGGTGGGACAGTTGAAAGAAGGGAATTTTCTCGACAGAGTCATGGAATTCGAGCAACAGCTGGAATCCATGCAAAAGCAATTCCGCGAATTGATAGGATTTGTCGCGCAGATGACGGAAGAAAACCATTCACTTCAACTCGAAAACCATCATCTGCGAGAGCGGCTTGAAGAGATGGACGGGCAGGTACAGGCTTCTAAAAGTCCGAAGCAAAAAAAGAAACCGCAAGCGGCAGATGTAGGCGAAGGCGTCGATAACCTTGCACGCTTGTATAACGAAGGCTTCCACGTTTGCAATGTCCACTATGGAAGCAGCCGCAAAGGTGAAGATTGTCTTTTCTGTCTCTCGTTTTTGAATAAGCAGCATGTATGAGCGAAGCCGATCCTTGTCATTCAAAGGGTCGGCTTTTCTAATTGCTTTCCCATGTTGCGGTGTTTACACTTAGGATTTAGTAAGTATTTGATGCCAATGGGATGGGAAGCCCTTTTATTTAAATAGAAAATTGGAATGCAGCAGGACAATTTGACGTAGGAGGAACGGGTTGTGGATGATATTTTGCAAGGTGATGAAAGGCTTGATTATTTATTGGCGGAGGATTTACGGATTATACAAAGCCCCTCGGTGTTTTCCTTTTCATTGGATGCAGTGTTATTGGCGAAATTTGCATATGTGCCGATTCGTTCGGGAAAAATTGTAGATCTTTGTGCAGGAAATGGAGCGATCCCCCTTTTTCTAAGTGCTCGGACAAAAGCCGAGATCTTTGCTGTCGAATTGCAGGAGCGGCTGGCGCATATGGCGTGGCGGAGCATCCGATATAACGGTCTAGAGCATCAGATCCGCGTATTGAATGAAGACGTGATCGGCATCGCTTCGCAAATCGGCTATGAAAAGTTTGATACAGTTACGTGCAATCCTCCTTATTTCCCGGCGTTGGAGGCCAGCGACAAAAATTTGAAGGAGCATGTCGCCATTGCCCGGCATGAAATTAAACTGACATTGGAGCAAGCCGTCCAATCTGCAAGCGAATTATTGAAGCAAGGGGGAAAAGCGGCCTTTGTCCATCGCCCTGGCCGTTTTCTCGATATCGTGACCGCGATGCGTGCCAATCGCCTGGAACCGAAACGGATCCGGTTCGTTTATCCCAAGGAGGGAAAAGAAGCGAACACCCTTCTTATTGAAGGAATCAAAGACGGAAAACCGGATTTGAAAGTACTGCCGCCTCTATTCGTCTACGACGCACAAGGGGAATATACCGAGGAAGTGAGGGGACTCCTTTATGGAACCGGAAAATGAGCATGTTTTTTATGTGCTGGAGTGTAAGGACGGCTCCTATTACGCAGGTTATACGAATGATTTGGATAGACGGGTGCGTGTCCATAATGAAGGCAGAGGGGCAAAATATACGAGGGCCCGGAAACCGGTCCGCTGCATTTACAGCAAAATCTATGAGACGAAACGGGAAGCGATGCAGGCCGAATATCGGTTTAAACAATTGAAGCGGGAAGCAAAAGAGCGGTATATCAGAAAGGATGGAGAACGGGATGAAATCGCAAAAGAGCGCTGAGCCTGCTGGTGGAAAGCTCTATTTGGTCGGAACACCGATCGGAAATTTGGAGGACATGACCTTCCGGGCGATTCGGACGTTGCAAGAAGTTGACCGCATTGCTGCCGAAGATACGCGGAACACAATTCGCCTCTGCAATCATTTTGATATAAAGACGCCATTGATGAGCTACCATGAGCATAATACGGAAAGCGGGGGAGAAAAGATCTTGGCATTGCTGGAAGAAGGAAAGTCGGTTGCAGTCGTCAGCGATGCCGGCATGCCCTGCATTTCGGATCCGGGAGCGGATATCGTGGCAAAGGCTTTGCATGCCGGATTTGCTGTTGTGCCCATCCCGGGAGCAAATGCCGCAATTAGCGCACTTGTGGCTTCTGGTATTGCACCGCAGCCATTTCTGTTCTTCGGTTTTTTGCCACGCCAAAAGAAAGAACGTAAGGTACAATTGGATAGCTTAAAACGGCGTCAGGAAACAATCCTTCTATATGAAGCCCCTCACCGGTTAAAAGAGACGTTGCAGGCTATGTCGGAGGAGCTCGGGAAAGATCGAAAAGTGGTGCTCGCCCGCGAGTTGACGAAACGATTTGAGGAATTCCTCAGGGGGTCGCTCGAAGAGGCCATTCAATGGGCTGATACCCATGAAGTCAGAGGAGAATTTTGTATTGTCGTGGAAGGAAACGAAAATGGCGCTGAAGAAGAGGAACGAGTGGTATGGTGGGCAGAAATGTCCATAAGAGATCATGTCAATGAAGTAATTGAAAAGGAAGGGATCCGTTCCAAGGAGGCCATTCGGCAAGTAGCGAACGAACGGGGGATGAATCGGCGGGAGGTTTATAAGGCATTCCATATTGACGAGGAGCAGCCAAGTTGATTCAAAAAAATCCAGATCGAAAGCTCGGTCTGGATAATTACTATTGTAATATTATTTTTTCAAATTCTCTTCGATTTCTTTCATCAGCTGTTCTGCGCCTTTTGGACTTAAAATTAATTTACCATCGATGAGACGCATATTGTCGTCGGATACATCGCCAGTAATGGAACAAGTCATATTAGGCATGTATTTCTTCAGTATGATTCTATCATCATCCACATAGATTTCGAGAGCATCTTTTTGCGCAATACCGAGTGTACGACGCAATTCGATAGGGATTACTACGCGTCCCAGTTCATCGACCTTTCTTACGATACCGGTAGATTTCATGACAAGATCTCCTTCCAATACAGTTTATTTTCGTCAAAATTCGACATTATTCTCTTGTCTGTCTCTTATCATACCAATGCTACCATTTACCGTCAAATTATTTCTCTTGATTTTAAGATATAAAATCTGGAATCTTTTAAGTTATATTTTTGAAAGTATTTTGCAAAAGTAAGAGGAAAAGGGATCGGAGCTTGGGGAAAAAGGAAATTGATTGTATCAGCTTCCTCCTTTCGTTAGAATGGTTATAATGGAAGGGATCAGAGAAATGAAGGAAATTATAGCATTCCAGCCGATTGGGAAGCCTAGCTCCTGATGCGGTTTATTCGACTGAGTCGGGTAGGGGGAGTGCAGATTTCACCCTATATAAAACTGGAGGAATATTCGTGACTGGACAAGATAAGACATTTTACATTACGACGCCGATTTATTACCCGAGCGGAAAATTCCATATCGGAACGGCATATACAACTGTTGCTTCCGATGCAATGGCTAGATATAAAAGACTACGCGGCTATGATGTCCGCTTTTTGACAGGCATGGACGAGCATGGTCAAAAAATCCAAGAGAAGGCGGAGGAAGTGGGATTGCCGCCCCAGCAATATGTAGATGGAATTGCAGAGACTGCCAAAAAAGTATGGAAGCTCATGGATATTTCATACGATGATTTCATCCGTACGACGGAGGATCGTCATAAGCAAGCGGTCGAGAAGATTTTCCAGACTTTTCTCGACAATGGCGACATTTATAAAGGTGAGTATGAAGGTTGGTACTGTACACCTTGTGAATCGTATTTCACGGAAGGGCAGTTGGAAGATGGAAATTGCCCGGATTGCGGACGCCCGGTGCAAAAAGTGAAGGAAGAATCGTACTTTTTCAACATGAAGAAGTATGCGGATCGGCTGTTGCAGTTCTATGAAGAGAATCCGACGTTCATCGAGCCGGAATCGCGCAAAAACGAAATGATCAATAACTTCATCAAACCGGGACTTGAGGATTTGTCGGTTTCCCGCATGTCGTTCGATTGGGGAATCCGGGTGCCAGGTGACCCGAAACATGTCATTTATGTATGGGTCGATGCGTTGACAAACTATATTACATCACTCGGTTATCGCTCGGATGATGATTCCCTCTTCCATAAATATTGGCCGGCGGATGTCCATGTCGTCGGAAAAGATATTGTGCGATTCCACACGATTTACTGGCCGATTTTCCTTATGGCGCTTGACTTGCCATTACCGAAAAAAGTGTTTGCGCACGGATTTATCATGATGAAAGACGGAAAAATGTCCAAGTCGAAAGGGAATGTCGTATATCCCGAAATGCTCGTTGAACGGTATGGTTTGGACGCGACACGTTATTTCCTACTGCGTGAGTTGCCTTTCGGACAAGACGGCGTGTTCTCGCCGGAGTCATTCATTGAACGTACGAATTATGATTTGGCGAATGATCTCGGAAACCTTTTGAATCGTACGGTTTCCATGATCAATAAATATTTTGATGGAGAAATTCCGACAGAAGGCTTGGATTCGACGGAGTTTGACGGAAGTTTGACGGAATCCATCGATAAAACAATAAAGAACTATGAAGTTGCGATGGAGAACATGCAGTTTAGCGTCGTGTTATCGGAACTTTGGACGCTCGTTTCCCGGACAAACAAATATATTGATGAAACAGCGCCATGGGTATTGGCGAAAGAGGAAGCGGATCGGGGGAAATTGGCGTCGGTGATGAGCCATCTCGCTTCTTCCCTCCGTCAAATTGCAGTATTATTACAGCCGTTCATGACGGAAGCGCCGAAAAAGATCATCGAACAGCTTGGCTTGGATGAATCCTTGCTCGCTTGGTCGACGCTAGGCGATGCCAATGCCATTCCGAAACATACGAAAGTGGTCGCAAAAGGCGTGCCGATCTTCCCACGTCTCGATCCGGATATTGAAATCGTCTATATCCGCGATCAGATGGCCATAACAGCACCAGCGGAACAAAAGACGGAGAAACAAGAACAGGAAGCGCCGGAAACGGAAGAAATAACGATTGACGATTTCATGAAAGTCGATCTCCGAGTCGCCACTGTCACGGAATGTGTCAAAATCCCGAAAGCCGACAAATTGCTTAAACTGCAACTGGATCTTGGCTATGAACAACGGCAAGTGGTGTCCGGCATTGCGGAACATTATGAGCCGGAATCCTTAATCGGGGAGCAAGTAATCGTCGTGGCCAATTTGAAGCCGGTCAAATTACGCGGTGAACTTTCCCAAGGGATGATCCTCGCCGGCAAATCGGACGGCGTGTTAAAACTGGCGACAGTGCCGCCAGGGCTCGACAACGGTGCACAAGTGAAATAAAAGCTTCGTCATACTGTGGAAACGTATATATAGGTCTAATTTAACTTTTTCATAGGGACTGTAGTTGATTGGAGTGGAAGGCGGGCGACTCCTGCGGGAATAGCATGAGCTGAAGACCCCGCAGGAGCGAAGCGACGAGGAGGCTGAAGCCATGCCCGCGGAAAGCGCCCGCCTGGAACGGAAATCAACGATGAGATGAAGATTTCTAATTCAATATATATAGTTAGGGCTAAATAAAAATCAACGAAAACGGCGTTCTTCCGAGTAACGCCGTTTTCGTTTTATTTGCAATCTACGTTACATTGTAATCTAATTGTAAACAAAATGTGATGAATGTCATTCATCCAACGACTAAGATGGAGATACTGTGAGGCGAAAATAATGTTAATTGATACACATGTTCATTTAAATGCAGACCAATACGAGGAAGATGTCGAAGAAGTGATTCAGCGGGCACTGGAGGCAGATGTCAAAAAGATGGTTGTCGTCGGTTTCGATACGAAGACGATCAACAGAGCGATGGAGTTGGCGGAAGCCTATCCTTTCATCTACGCGGTAGTCGGTTGGCATCCCGTTGATGCGATTGATTGCACAGAAGAGGACCTGAAGTGGATCGAGTCGCTGGCCAAACATCCGAAAGTCGTCGGAATCGGGGAGACTGGTTTGGACTATCATTGGGAGAAATCGCCGAAAGACGTCCAACAGGAATTATTCAGGAAACAGATTCGCCTGGCGCAGCGGGTGAATTTGCCGATCATCATCCACAACCGTGATGCGACTGGGGATGTTGTCCGGATTTTGAAAGAGGAAGAGGCTGAAAAAACAGGCGGAATCATGCATTGCTTCGGCGGAAGCGTCGAAACTGCAAAAGAATGTATAAATATGAATTTCATGATATCGCTCGGGGGACCGGTAACTTTCAAAAATGCCAAAACGCCGAAAGAAGTCGCGACGGAGATTTCCCTCGATCATTTATTGATAGAAACCGATGCACCTTACCTAGCGCCTCATCCGCACCGAGGAAAACGGAACGAACCTGCTTTGGTCGCCCTGGTAGCGGAAGAAATTGCACGGCTCAAAGAATTACCTGTGGAAGAAGTGGCACAGCGGACGACAGAGAATGCCTTAAAACTATTTGGAATGAAATGACGCCATTACGCCTGATTTTGAATTGCGTATGAATCCATCTGTTCAAAAGAGTGACTTGCACCTAAGTCCAGCTATTTGGTTGAGTTTTGAATTTTCACAGGGTCGGGGAAAGCAAGCATTCATCCTATAAATTTTGCGAGTTTGGATATCGGCTGTATCGAAGTTAAAACCCCAAAGCCTTCTATACTTGCCTATATCGGTTCTTCCTCTACGATCCTAGTTAGAGGTTCAATGGGTTGACACGTGAAAGAGGAACCTATATAATCAGCCGAGTGATGAAGGAGGAGTTTTTTACATGTCAAATGACACCGTGGAAAATCTGTTCTTTAAATCATTGAGGAGTAAACAAATAGTGGCGGGCATCGTGTCCCTTGCTTTATTTGTTGCTATTATGTCACTTGTCCTATTTGAAGGGACGAAAAAATCGGTCACGTTACACGTGGACGGTAAAGAATTGGAAATCAAAACACATGCACATACAGTGGGGAAACTTCTTTCCGAGCAGGATTTTGAAGTGTCCCCGCATGATTTAGTAACACCCTCAGTGAATACACCGATTGAAAAAGGTTTGTCGATCCGGTGGGAACAGTCGAAGCAAGTTGCGATACAGATAGGCCAGGATACGAAGAAGATTTGGACTCGGGAAGATAAAGTAGGAGATGTCCTCCATGCAGCGGGCATCGAAATTTCCGAACATGACATCGTCACGCCTGATCTGGATGAGCAGTTTGGGGATGGCAATCGAATTACTATCGAAAAGGCGTTCCAAGTGGCGCTCAACGATGGGGGAGAGAAACGGAACGTATGGTCAACTTCGACTACGGTCGCTGACTTTTTAAAGAGAGAGAACATTCATTTGAATGAAGACGACCGATTGAATAGAAAGGCGGATGGCATACTGAAGCCCGGTTCTATTGTAGAAGTCGTACGAGTGGAAAAGGTCACCGATGTAGTGGAAGAACCGGCGAACTTCGTAGTGGAAACACGCAATGACCCAAAATTGTTGAAAGGACGGGAAAAAGTCATTCAACAAGGGGAGAAAGGCAAGGTTTCCCGGAAGTTCGAGATTGTGAAAGAAAACGGAAAAGTCGTCTCTCGTAAAGTAGTACAGGAAACAACCCTCAAGGAACCACGAAAGAAAATCGTGGCAGTCGGTACGAAGAAGGCAGTCGCTAGCGCAACGACCCCGACAGGAGCCGTTTCCCGGAATGATTCGGCGGCAGGCGGTAAAGAATTTTACGTCACCGCCACGGCCTATACCGCCCATTGCAATGGATGCACGGGAATCACACGCACGGGTATCAATTTGCGCGCCAATCCGAATCTGAAAGTGATCGCAGTGGATCCATCTGTCATCCCGCTCGGCTCGAAAGTATGGGTGGAGGGATACGGATATGCCATTGCGGGCGATACAGGCGGCGCCATTAAAGGAAGAAAGATCGATCTTCACGTACCTACCACTTCGGAAGCCTATAAATTCGGCAAACGTCAAGTGAAAGTTAAAATCATAGACTGATCTCATTCCCATTATCCGTAGGGCCGGAAAAGGCCCTGCGGTTATTTCATGTTATAGGGTTGCAGAAGGACATGGAACGGGGATGGACGAAATCGGGGTTCTGTACAATGTTCAGCAGGCGGAGTAAAATGAGGACAAACGAATGGAAAAGAGGAACATTGTGAACGTCAAAGAAATTGTTGTGGTGGAAGGGAAGTCAGACACTATCGCTGTACGACGTGCGACAGGAGCGGACACCATCGAGACGAATGGGTCCGCAATAGACGACAACACCCTTCAGCGGATTCGGCATGCCCAGGAGAAACGGGGGGTCATCGTCTTTACAGATCCCGACTATCCCGGCCGGCGCATCCGTGCCATCATTGAAGAACAAATTCCCGGCGTCAAACACGCCTTTTTGAATAAAAAGCAAACCGTGGCGAAGAATGGCAAAGGGCTCGGCATCGAGCATGCAGATGATGAGGCGATCCGGGAAGCGTTGCGGGCTGTCTATACCGTGGACACATCCCCCGCCGTGGAAATCAAGCCTGCAGATCTGCTCGTAGCCCGGCTGATCGGCCATCCGGATGCCAAAAAGCGGCGGGACCGATTAAGCGAAATCCTGCAGATCGGGCAAGTGAACGGCAAAGGCCTGAAAAAGAGACTTGAAATGTTCAGAATCGGATATGCTAAGCTGGAAGAAGCAATCCGGGTTCTCGACGAGGAGGAATCAAGATGAAGAAAGATATCGCTACTCCAGTCAGGACAAAGGAGATTCTGGAGAAACACGGGTTTTCATTCAAAAAAAGCTTGGGGCAAAATTTTTTGATCGATCCCAATGTGCTGCGTAATATCGTATCGCATGCCGATCTTACGGAGAGGACGGGGGTCATTGAAATTGGACCGGGCATCGGTGCGTTGACGGAGCATCTCGCCAGGAGTGCGGGGAAGGTAGTCGCGTTTGAAATCGACGGGCGGCTGTTGCCTGTGTTGCAAGATACGCTATCTTCTTATGACAATGTCACAATCCTCCATCAGGATATTCTGGATGCCGATCTGGGAAAGGTGATGGAAGAGCAATTTGCTGAGTATGAGGACGTAGTGGTCGTCGCCAATTTGCCTTACTATATCACCACGCCAATCATTATGAGGTTCCTGCTCGAAAGGGTTCCCATCTCCGCCATGGTCATCATGATGCAGAAGGAAGTGGCAGACCGGATCACCGCCTTGCCCGGAACGAAGTCATACGGTTCACTTTCCATCGCCATCCAGTATTATATGGATGCCGAAGTGTCCATGATTGTGCCGAAGACGGTATTCATACCGCAGCCGAACGTGGAATCCGCCGTTTTGAAATTAACCCGGAAGGAAAAAGTCCCGGCCGAAGTAAGGGATGAAGGCTTCCTGTTTGAAGTGTCGAGAGGGTCGTTTGCACAACGCCGAAAAACGATTTTCAATAATTTGCAATCAGCTTTGCTGGACGGTAAGGCGAAAAAGGATTTGATTCTCCAAGCATTCGAACGGATCGGATTGGATCCGGGTCGGCGCGGGGAAACTTTGACAATTGAAGAGTTTGCAATGCTGTCAAATGCTCTGTATGAGGATTTTTACATTCCAAAGTCTTCCAAAGGGACGACTAAAAGTCTATAAAAAATTTCCTTCAAATAGAAGAAAATGATTGACAAAGGTAATGTCCAATTGTTAAAATGTTTGTTTTAATTGACAGAAAGTTTTAAATGTGTTATGCTTATACATAGTGAGGTGTAAGCGACATGCCAAAAACATTAGCGGATATTAAGAAGTCATTGGATTCTCATCTCGGGAAACGTTTGCATTTAAAGGCAAACGGAGGTCGAAAGAAGACGATTGAGCGGGCGGGGGTACTGCGTGAGACGTATCGTGCCGTATTCGTTGTCGAATTGGACCAGGACGAAAACGCGTTTGAACGGGTATCTTACAGCTACGCGGACATTTTGACCGAAGCGGTGGAAATTACGATCCTTGATGGCTCGGACTCCACAGCATTCAGCGTCAAATAATTACAGCATTCATGATGTAAATCATTTTTTTAAAAGAACACCTATGTAATCCGCTCAAGGCGGAATAATTTACATAGGTGTTTTTTTAATTTTATCACCATACTACAATTGTCAGCCGAAAAGGAGGAAAACCGAATGGCGAGAAGAAGATCTGTAATGTCTGAGCAACTGAAGGAAGAAATTGCGAAGGAACTTGGATTTTACGATGTTGTTCAACGCGAAGGTTGGGGTGGCATCAAATCGCGTGACGCCGGTAACATGGTGAAACACGCGATTGAAATGGCGGAAAGAGGCGTGGCACAAGGCAACCGACCGCAGCAGTAAGCTCCCTGGATCCAAATAGAGGCTGACAACTAAAAGCTGCATTCGGGCGATTTCGCCTGGATGCAGCTTTTTTCGTATGCTTCGGGAGCTTTAATAATTGAAGTGCTGATATTTTTGCGGAACCGCTGATAATTTGTGAGAAGCACTGATATTCTTGCGGAACCGCTAATAACCCGTGAGAAGTGCTGATACTCTTGCGGAACCGCTGATAACTCGTGAGAAGTGCTGATACTCTTATGGGACTGCTGATAACCTGTGAGAAGTGCTGATATTCTTGCAGGACTACTGATAACTCGTAAGAAGCACCGATATTCTTGCAGAACCGCTGATAACACGCTAGAACTGCTGATACGATTGTGAATCTGCCGTTGACTTCAAAATCACCCATCCGGCGCCCACTTTTTCATAAGCTACACTGCACCCGCAAGCCAGATTCAACCCTAAAAAACTATCTCGGATTATGGTACGTATTATGCAACGCAATAATTATCCCTATGGTAAAATAGGATTAATCAATTTGCTGAAGTGGAGGGAAGCGGGATGATATATGAAAAGGCGCCGGCGAAGATCAATTTGACATTAGATGTCCTCTATAAACGGCCGGACGGTTTTCATGAGGTGGAGATGGTGATGACGACCGTCGATCTCGCTGACCGGGTATGGCTCCGCCCGGCGGATGACGGGCGAATTGTGATCAAATCATCCGAGAGGTATGTCCCGAGCGATCGGAAAAACTTGGCTTATCAAGCAGCCGATCTGTTGCGTCGTGAATACGGCATCTCGGATGGGGTGGAAATCACACTTGAAAAGAGCATCCCCGTCGCTGCCGGCTTGGCAGGGGGCAGCTCCGATGCCGCTGCCACGTTGCGGGGATTGAACCGGCTTTGGAAGTTAGGCGTCCCCGGCGATGAGCTTGCCCGGTTGGGAGCCAAAATCGGCTCGGATGTCTCCTTTTGCGTCTATGGAGGAACCGCTTTGGCGACGGGGCGCGGCGAACAGATTGAAAATTTGCCTGCGCCTCCGAAATGTTGGGTCATTTTGGCGAAGCCATCCATTTCGGTATCGACGGGAGACATTTATGGGGATCTGAATACGTCCTCCATCGCTCACCCGGATACGCAAGGAATGATCGCCGCATTGGAAACCGGCGATTATGAGAAGATGTGCCAATCGGTAGGGAATGTGCTCGAACCGGTCACTATGAATTTATATCCGCAGGTTGCCGGATTGAAAGAGCATATGATCAAGTTCGGAGCGGATGCGGTACTGATGAGCGGCAGCGGACCGACTGTCTTCGGGTTGGTCAAGCAAGAGTCCAGGGTATCCCGAATCTATAATGGATTGAAAGGGTTCTGTTCGGAAGTTTACGCCGTTCGGATGGTCGGCTCCCGTACTATTCTTGATTGAACCCGTACATTTGTGGTAATGTACGATTAAAACATTCGGTTTTAGGAGATGGTTTGATGAAGTGGAAAAGGAGCGAACGGCTCGTGGATATGACGCGTCATCTACTGGAACATCCACATCAACTCATTCCACTCACTTTTTTCTCGGAGCGTTATCATGCGGCTAAATCATCAATCAGCGAGGATTTGACCATAGTGAAGGAAACGTTCGAGGAAAAAGGGGTAGGGATTTTAATGACTGTTTCTGGCGCGGCAGGGGGCGTGAAATTCATTCCCCAAGCTTCGGAAGAAGGCGTTCGCGAATTAATTGAAGAGTTGATCGACAAACTGGGGCAGTCCGACCGTTTACTGCCTGGCGGTTATTTATTCATGACCGACCTTCTTGGAAATCCGCGAATCATCGACCGGATCGGCAAAGTGTTCGCTTCGGCTTTTGCAGACACGGAAATCGATGTGATCATGACAGTCGCCACGAAAGGGATTCCGATCGCCCACGCCATTGCTCGGCATTTGAACGTCCCGGTTGTCGTTGTCCGTCGTGATAGCAAAGTGACGGAAGGGTCGACGGTGAGTATCAACTATGTGTCCGGATCCACTCGACGCATCCAGACGATGGTCTTGTCGAAAAGAAGTATGCAAAGCGGCCAAAAAGTGCTGATCACCGATGACTTCATGAAAGCAGGCGGCACGATGATCGGCATGAAGAATCTGCTGGAAGAGTTCGGCTGCGAATTGGCAGGGGCGGCCGTGCTCGTCGAAGCGGAATACCCGGAGGAGATCTTGATTGATGATTATCTATCCCTTATCAAGCTCCACGCCGTGAATGAAAGGGAACGAACGATTGAATTGGCGGAAGGCAATTACTTTACGAGAGGTGGAAAATGATAATGAAATACGTAGCGACAGAACGAGCACCAAAAGCGATCGGCCCATATGCACAAGCAGTGGCCGTGAACGGTTTCATCTATACATCCGGACAAATCCCTCTGCAGCCGAACGGGGAGTTAGTGGAAGGGACCATCGTGGAACAGACGGATCAAGTGTTTGCCAACTTGAAAGCGGTCTTGGAAGAGGCTGGCTCCTCTTTGGAGAAAGTTGTAAAAGCAACAGTCTTCATTAAAGACATGGATGAATTTGCGGCTTTGAATGAGGTGTATGCCAAACATTTTGGTTCCCATACACCAGCGCGTTCGACTGTCGAAGTTGCACGGTTGCCAAAAGATGTGAAAGTGGAAATTGAAGTCATTGCAGTGGCAGGTCAATAATAGAGGGAAACAGGGAGAGCGGTTCTAAAATCGCTCTCCTTTTTTCCATTTCATTACATATAAGTGAACTGTAACACCTAAATCTTACGTCCCGTCCAAATGTTGGGATAATTTTATTTTTAAAAAAGGAAAACGGTTACTTTTGTGGAATATAGACGTCAAGCGCTGTAAAGACAAAAGGAGTGGTGAGGAAATGGAAGTGACAGATGTTAGATTGCGTAAGGTGGAAACAGACGGAAGGATGCGGGCGATTGCGTCCATTACTCTGGATGACGAGTTCGTCGTCCATGACATCCGTGTGATCGACGGGAATGAAGGATTATTTGTTGCGATGCCGAGCAAGCGGACGCCGGATGGGGAATTTCGCGATGTCGCACATCCCATCAATTCGGAAGCCCGTACGAAAGTGCAAGATGCCGTGTTGGCCGCCTACCATCTATCAGCCAAAGAGGAAGTGCTTGAAGGTGCGGGGGTTTGAAAATTTGATCGATGTACCGGACTGCCTTTGAAAAAGGGCAGTTTTCATTGATCGCCAAAGTCCCTGCTTCTATACTTGGATGAATGTTAAAGCTGAATGAACAAAAAGCCCGGACTCCTTTGATCTCCGGGCTTTCCGTTTTGGAAGGCACTTTGAAAAGATATAATATAGTAAAAGATTAGGTAGGGCTTGTCAAGGGGGCGCGGTTGAAAAAAAACTTTTTTTCCGCTATAGTCAGTAATGAAAACATTCACGGAGATTCTAACATCTCCTATTGTTGGAGGCTACTACATGAATAATACATATGCCATTGTCCTCGCTGCGGGGCAAGGTACACGGATGAAGTCCGCTTTATATAAAGTGCTCCATCCCGTTTGCGGAAAACCGATGGTGGAACATGTGATTGACCATATCCGAGGATTTGGCGCAAAGCGGGTTGTGACCATCGTGGGTCATGGAGCCGAAGCAGTGGAAGAACGGCTTGGAAACAAAAGCGAATATGCATTGCAAGAAGAGCAGTTGGGGACCGCTCATGCCGTCCAGCAGGCGGAAAGCCTGCTCGGCAACTTGGAAGGTACGACACTTGTCGTTTGCGGAGATACACCGTTGATCCGTTCGGAAACGATGGAGGCGCTTATCGCCCATCATAATGAATCCGGTGCCAAAGCGACCATCCTGACGGCTCACGCAGATGACCCGACAGGCTATGGCCGTATTATCCGTGGAGAAAATGGCCAAGTACTGGGCAATGTCGAGCAGAAGGATGCAACGCCTGAACAACAGCGCATCACGGAAATCAACACCGGCACCTATTGCTTCGATAACCGGGTACTGTTTGAGACCTTGAAAAAAGTGAAGAATGACAATGCCCAAGGCGAATACTACTTACCGGATGTCGTGGGCATTCTGCAATCGGAAGGCGCCCTGGTATCCGCCTATGTGACGGACGATTTCAGCGAGTCGCTCGGAGTGAATGACCGGGTTGCCCTGGCTGAAGCAGAGAAGGTCATGCGTCGGCGGATTGCGGAGAACCATATGCGCCAAGGCGTAACGATTATCGACCCGACGAATGTCTATATTAGTGCGGAAGCTGAAATTGGTCGAGACACAGTATTGCAGCCCGGTACGATGATCGAGGGCAAAACGGTCATTGGGGAAAACTGCCTCATCGGACCGAATAGCCAAATCGTGGATAGCCGGATCGGCGACGGGACAACCGTCCACTCGTCTGTCGTCACGGAAAGTAGCGTCGGATCATCTGCATCCGTCGGTCCGTTCGCCCATATCCGTCCGGAATCCGACCTCGGCGACGAGGTGAAAATCGGCAACTTTGTCGAAGTGAAGAAAACGGCTTTCGGCAATGGCAGCAAAGCCTCTCACCTCAGCTATATCGGTGATGCCAAAGTCGGGACGAATGTCAATATCGGCTGTGGAACCATCACCGTGAATTATGACGGTAAAAACAAGCATGTCACCACGATTGAGGATGACGCATTTGTCGGTTGCAACTCCAATTTGATTGCACCTGTGACGGTAGGAAAGGGTTCATACGTAGCAGCCGGTTCCACCATTACAGAAAATGTACCAGAAAATTCACTTGCAATCGGACGCGCACGCCAGGAGAATAAAGAAGGATATGCAACAAAACTAAATCAAACTCAAAAAACAGGGGGCCCCCATAATGGCTAATCATTATCCAAACGATAAATTGAAGATATTCTCTTTGAATGCCAACGAACCACTAGCGAGAGAAGTGGCAGAAGAGATTGGACGCCCATTGGGCAAAAGTTCCGTCAAGCGGTTCAGTGACGGCGAAGTCCAAATCAATATCGAAGAAAGTATCCGCGGTTGCGATGTATTCGTTATCCAGCCGACATCGGACCCTGTAAATGAAAACTTAATGGAACTCCTGATCATGATAGATGCGTTGAAACGTGCGTCTGCCCGCACGATAAATGTAGTCATGCCATACTACGGCTACGCACGCCAAGATCGGAAAGCGCGTCCACGCGAGCCGATCACAGCGAAATTGGTTGCGGACCTGCTCGAAACGGCAGGCGCGAACCGTGCAATTGCCATTGACTTGCACGCTCCCCAAATCCAAGGGTTTTTCGACATGCCGATTGACCACCTTGTCGCAGAACCGATCCTGACGGAATATTTCCGCGGAAAAGGGTTGAAAGGCGATGAGCTTGTCATTGTTTCTCCGGATCACGGCGGTGTGACGCGTGCGCGTAAAATGGCAGACCGCCTCAAAGCGCCGATTGCCATCATCGACAAGCGCCGCCCACGTCCGAACGTTGCCGAAGTGATGAGCATCGTCGGGAACGTCGAAGGGAAAACAGCTATCCTGATCGATGATATTATCGATACGGCGGGCACTATTACGATTGCAGCGAGCGCTTTGATCGAAAACGGTGCAAAAGAAGTGTATGCTTGTTGTACACACCCTGTTTTGTCAGGACCTGCCATCGAGCGTATTAACAATTCCCAGATCAAAGAACTGGTGATCACGAATACGATCGAACTTCCAGAGGCGAAAGAATCTCCGAAAATTGTCAAACTATCCATCGCCAAACTTTTAGGCGACGCGATTATTCGTGTGTTTGAGGAGAAATCAGTCAGCACATTATTCGAGTAATCGGAATGGTGTTTGATTGATAGCAATTTGTTTCATGTCGTCTGCCATTGGGTATTTCTGAGTTAGAATAAACTTTTTACAGGAAAGGTGACTAAACGATGAGTACAACAATCCAGTCCGAAATGAGAGAACCAGCGAAACAATCAACACTTACACAACTAAGAAAAGACGGCTATGTTCCAGCAGTCGTCTATGGCTATAACACTGAATCCATCTCGATTGCCGTGAAGGAGCGTGACCTGTTGAACACACTGCGTGTCACAGGACGGAACGGTGTCATCAATCTGCAAGTGGATGGACGGAAACTGAACGTCGTCCTGAACGATTACCAAGCCGATGTGTTAAAAGGCGATATCCGTCATGCCGATTTCCTGGCCATTAACATGACCGAGGAACTTGATGTCGAAGTGACGATCAACTTGACAGGTCAATCGAAAGGGGAGAAAGAGGGAGGCGTTTTGCAGCAGCCGAACCGGGAAATCACTATCCGGGTGAAGCCTTCCGAAATTCCGGAAACTTTCGATATCGACATTTCTGAGATGGAAATCGGAGATACGATCACAGTCGCAGATCTTCGGAAAAACTCCCGATTTGAAATTTTAAATGAAGACGATCATGCACTCGTCACCATTTCAGCTCCACGGACTGAGGAAGAACTGGACGCTCTGGATGGAGAAACAGAAGCGGCGGACGCAGAGCCTGAAGTGATCGGAGAAAAAGACGAAGCGTAATCGATATGACGGCGCACGGATTTCCGTGCGCTCGTTTTCTGTTTTGAATGAGCCGGCTTCAGCAACTGGAAAAGGAAGAGGAAACCATGAAAATGATAATAGGCCTCGGCAATCCGGGTAAGCAATACGAAAAGACCCGCCACAATATCGGCTTCCGTGTCATTGATGAACTGGCGGATCGATGGGGCCCTGCCCCGGTCATGCAAACCAAATTCAATGGAATGTACACGATCATCCACCGGACAGAGGGAAAAGTGATGCTTGTGAAACCCTTGACTTATATGAACCTGTCGGGGGAATGTGTCCGGCCTTTAATGGATTATTATGACATTACACCCGAAGAAATCGTTGTCATCTATGACGACCTTGACTTGCCGCCAGGTACGATTCGTCTGCGGCAAAAAGGGAGCGCAGGCGGACATAACGGGATGAAATCCTTGATTGCACATTTAGGGACAGATAGCTTTAATCGCATTCGGGTGGGAATCGATCGGCCTTCATCCGGCATGAAAGTGGCTGATTATGTGCTTTCCTCATTCAGCAAGGAAGAACAGCCTGTCATGGAGCAAATGGTGGAAAAAAGTGCAGCTGCCTGCGAGGCGTGGCTCACCAAACCGTTTCTTGAAGTCATGAATGAATTCAATTAAAGTCACCGACGTAAACGAATTGGGATTCCTGAGGAATAAATTTGCCCGATTTCGCCTATACTTTTGGAAAAGGGGCGATATCCTACAATGGGAATCCGTTATACTTGCCGTCACTGTGACAACGAAATCGGCACAATCCCGTTCGATTCCGTCAAAGAGACCGTTCTGTACCTGCAGAAGTTGGATGAAAGTGAAGAAGAACGGTTCCTGATGTATGAAAAGGATGGGAATTTAACGGTGCGCTGCATTTGTGAACAATGTGAACAATCGCTCCGGAATTTCCCGGATTATTATTCACTCCAGAAATGGCTTCAATAGGAAGTATGCTTTGGCGCTTCGCGGCGTGCAAAGCTTTTTCTGTTTTTTCCCTATACAGATGGCTGGATGGATCAGCCAATCTTTGATGGTATTTAGTAAAAGAAAGGACCGGTCGCAATGGAAGCGCTCATAGATTTATTACTACAAGAAAAAGAGATTCACAGTTTGGTGGAAGAATTGGAGATGAAAAAAGACCGTCAATTGGTCGCCGGGCTGACTGGCGGGGCAAAAGCGGTGTTTTATAAATCTCTTCAAAAATCTTTCCCGCGCCCGCTTCTCATCGTGTGCCCGAATTTGCTGCAGGCGCAGCGGACCTATGAGGATCTTGTGAAGATGGTGGGAGAGCCTCTTGTCCACCTGTACCCGGCTGAGGAATTGATTGCCGCGGACTTTTCCATATCCAGCTATGAATTGCGTTCTCAGAGAATTGACACGCTGGATCATATGGCCCGTGTCGGTAAAGGCATTTATATCACTCCGGTCGCGGGGATGAAGAAACTGGTGCCGACCAAAGAGCGTTGGTTGCGGAATTCACTGGAGGCTAAGGTAGGGGATACGATAGAGACGGATGATTGGCTGCCCCGACTCGTTTCCATGGGATATATCCGACAACCTATGGTTACGGCGCCGGGTGAATTTGCGTTGCGCGGCGGTATCCTTGATCTGTATCCGCTCAACCGGGAAGAACCGGTGCGCATCGAGCTTTTTGATACCGATGTAGATTCCATCCGTACGTTTTCGGCGGAAGATCAACGTTCCACCGGCAAACTGGATGAGATCACTATTTTGCCGGCAACTGAATTTGTCTGGTCCGAATCCGATCGGGCTCTCATCGCAGAAAATCTGGAACTGGCGCTCGGATCCAGTTTGAAGAAAATGAAAAATGAAGAGGCGAAAGAGCGTCTAACTCGCAATATGATGCACGACATCGGTTTATTGCGGGAAGGCTCTTTTCCGGAAAACATGTTGAAGTATGCCTCATTTGCGAAGGATACGCTTTCATTCCTTGGAAGCTACTTTCCTTCGGACGGGCTTGTCCTGTTCGATGAAATCGGCCGGATCGCGGAGGTGGCCGGTTCGCTGGAAGCGGAGGAACGGGAATGGATCACGGCTCTCCTGGAAGACGGGAAAATAGTCCATGACGCCAAAATTTCCTATTCTTTCGAAGAGATGAATGGGATGCTGGAGCAACAGCGCATCTATCTATCCCTATTTGTCCGCTCCATCCCAGGAATCGTAGTGAAGAAGACGGTGAATTTCTCCTGCAAGCCGATGCAGCAATTCCACGGACAGATGAATTTATTGGTCCATGAAATAGAACGTTGGAAACAAGGCAATTATCACATCTTCGTCGTAGCAGATGGCGAAGAACGGATGAAGCAAGTGCAAGGGATCCTGCAAGATTACGAGATGGAGTCGGTCGTTTCCGATGTCACGTCGGAAGCCGGCACCATTTCCATTATCAACGGTGATTTGTCGGCAGGATTCGAACTTCCATTCCAGCGTATGGCGGTGTTGACCGACTCCGAGCTATTCAAGGGCAAACCGAAGCGAAAAGCCCGCCCGCAAAAAATGTCGAACGCCGAGCGCATCAAAAGTTATTCGGAAATCCAGCCTGGCGATTACATCGTGCATGTCCATCACGGTATCGGAAAATATATTGGCATTGAAAAACTGAGTTCGGGCGGTGTGGATAAAGACTTCCTTCTCATTCATTTCCGCGGGGATGACAAAGTGTATGTGCCGACCGACAAGATTGATTTGATTCAAAAATATATTGCGTCGGGTGAAAAAGAACCGAAATTGCACAAGCTAGGCGGTAGCGAATGGAAAAAGACCAAGTCCAAAGTGACCGCGGCCGTCAAAGATATTGCGGATGACCTGATCAAGCTCTATGCACAGCGGGAGGCGGAGAAGGGGCATGCCTTCCCGCCGGACGATGATTTGCAGAGGTCTTTTGAGAATGCATTCCCTTATGATGAAACGGAAGATCAGCTCCGTTCCATCGTGGAAGTGAAGCAGGATATGGAGAGGGAAAGACCGATGGATCGCTTGCTTTGCGGAGATGTCGGATACGGGAAGACGGAAGTGGCCATCCGGGCGGCTTTCAAGGCGGTTTCGGATGGGAAGCAAGTGGCATTCCTCGTTCCGACGACCATTTTGGCACAGCAACATTATGAAACGATGAAAGAGCGGTTTACCGGCTTTCCAGTGGAAGTTTCCTTGTTGAACCGCTTCCGGACGAAAAAGGAACAGACCGAAACGTTGAAAGGCTTAAAAGCTGGTACGATTGATGTTGTTGTCGGCACACACCGGCTGTTATCGAAAGATGTCGTTTATCAGGACCTTGGCTTGCTGATCGTCGATGAAGAGCAGCGGTTCGGTGTGACGCATAAAGAGAAGTTGAAGCAATTGAAGACGAATGTCGATGTCTTGACGTTGACGGCGACGCCGATCCCACGGACACTCCATATGTCGATGCTCGGTGTGCGGGATCTGTCCGTTATCGAGACGCCGCCGTCCAACCGTTTCCCTGTCCAAACGTATGTTATGGAACATAATTTTGCGTTGGTCCGGGAAGCGATCGAGCGGGAAATGGCCCGCGGCGGACAAGTGTTTTATTTATATAACCGAGTGGAAGATATGACCCGTAAAGTGGATGAAATACGCCAGCTCGTCCCTGAAGCGCGAGTGGCATTCGCGCATGGCCAAATGGGAGAATCTGCGTTGGAGTCGATCATCTTGAGTTTCCTGGAAGGCGAATACGATGTTCTGGTGACGACGACCATCATCGAGACGGGCATCGATATTCCGAACGTCAACACATTGATCGTTCATGACGCGGATAAGATGGGGCTTTCCCAACTGTATCAGCTGCGCGGGCGGGTAGGGCGTTCCAATCGGGTCGCATATGCCTACTTCCTCTACCAGCGGGATAAGGTATTGACGGAAGTCGCCGAAAGCCGTTTGCAGGCGATCAAGGAATTCACGGAACTCGGCTCCGGCTTCAAGATTGCGATGCGGGACTTATCCATCCGAGGGGCGGGAAATCTTCTCGGCTCCCAACAGCACGGATTCATCGATTCGGTTGGGTTCGATTTATACTCCCAAATGTTGCAGGAGGCCATTGAAGAGAAGCGGACAGGTGTGGCCAAAGAGGATGTGCCGGATGTGGAAATTTCCATTCCGGTCAATGCGTATATTCCCGAAACGTATATTAAGGACGGTTTCCAGAAAATCCAGATGTATAAACGGGTGAAAGCGATTGAAAGCGAAGAGGATTACGGGGAGTTGGTCGATGAGATGACCGACCGTTTCGGCGACTTGCCATTCGAGACCGATCTGTTGCTCCGCATTGCCCGTGTCAAAGTATGGGCCCGCGCGGCCGGTGTGGAATCCATCAAACAACCGCGGTCGGTCATCGAAATCCGCTTAACGCCGGAAGGGACGGCAAAAACGGACGGCGGGAAGTTGGTGTCGGAATCGGTGAAATTCGGCCGGGCTGTAGGGTTCACGATGGAGAACAATCAATTGATCGTAACGATAGACGAGCGCCACGCCGGAAAGCAGCAGGTGTTTGATATATTGGAAGAAGTCATGAGATTGCTTCAAACATCCGTGAGTCACGCTTCGGCGTGATAAATAGAGGGGCCCGGGAAGGAATTTGTTTCATCAGGCACCGTGTCCAGGGCCTCTTGCATATTTTGTCCAAACTTGACGCATACTAGGACCAGTAATGAAAGCAACGTCCAATTTTGTGGAAAGTGAGGCATCATGCATGAAGGCAACAGGAATCGTCCGCAGAATCGATGACCTGGGAAGGGTTGTCATCCCGAAGGAGATACGGAGGACGCTCCGGATCCGAGAAGGGGATCCGCTTGAAATTTTTACTGACCGAGACGGGGAAGTCATTCTGAAGAAATATTCACCAATATCCGAGCTTGGACAGTTTGCGAAAGAATACGCAGAGACCTTATATGAAACGCTGGGGACTCCTGCACTCATTAGTGACCGTGATGAAATGATCGCTGTCGCAGGATTGTCCAAGAAGGACTATATGAACCGGCAGCTGTCGCCGGATGTCGAGGAAATGATAGCGTCCCGGAAAGTCATCACGGAAAAACTCGAAAAAACAATCGAGTGGGTCCCGGGTCAAGTGGAGCAAGTAAAGTCGTACTGCATCGCTCCGATTGTCGCAGGTGGCGATACAATCGGTGCGGTCTATATTTTATCCAAAGTGCATTTCGTCAGTGAAGTCGAACAGAAAGCGGTGGAAACCGCGGCTCATTTTCTCTCCAAGCAAATGGAGCAATAGGAAACAGCCCCTCGTACCAATGAATGGTCCGCTGGGGCTGTTTGTTTTTTGGCAAACCTGGTTTTTGTTCTTGAGATAGACTGAACTTACGTAACCGCGTGGTATAATGGCATCATTACGTCAGGAAAGAGGCGCGGCTATGTCTTCAGCAGATTGGAATCTGAAACCTTTCATGCAAGGCGCTTCGATTTTGGCGGTGTCGGCTGTTCTGGTCAGAGTGCTCGGCGCGATCTATCGCGTGCCTTTTCAAAACTTGGTGGGGGATAAAGGTTTTTATATTTACCAGCAAGTGTATCCGTTCATTGGAATTTTCATCGTTTGGGCCTCGTACGGATTTGCGGTTGCCGTTTCGAAACTTCTCGCGTCCAGCGAAAGCTTGGATGAAAAGAACGCAACGAGGCGAATCGCGTTTTTTTATTTAACCCTGGTCTCCCTTGTCTTTTTTATAGGGCTGACTGTTTTGGCTCCGTTTTTTGCACGCTCGATGGGGGATATGGAGTTGGCCCCCTTGCTCCGGGCAGGTGCGTATATTGTACTTGTCATGCCAGCACTGGCCGTTTTGAAAGGCTCCTTCCAAGCAGAAGGGAGCATGGTACCAGTTGCTGTCTCCAATGTGGGGGAGCAGGCGGTCCGGGTCTGTATTATTTTAGTGGGGACATGGATTGCGTTGCATGCAGGCGCAAGCCTCTATACAACCGGAACCATCGCGATGTGGAGTGGCGTCGTTGGACAGGCTGCCGGGGTCGCAATCCTTGCGTTCTATTCCCGGAAGTTGTTCCAAGGCCCGTCGATAAGGATCAAACCATGGCCGATCGTTAAAGAATTGACGGTTGTCAGCATCAGCGTCAGTGCCAGCTCACTCATTCTCCTGTTATTTCAATTGGTCGATTCATTCACCGTTTATAATGGTCTGTTGGCAAACGGGTTTGCGGAGGAAGCCGCCATGGCACGGAAAGGTGTCTACGACCGCGGTCATCCACTCGTCCAAATGGGAATCTTGATTGCGACGACATTGGCATTGGCGATTGTCCCGCTCATTGCGCATCATGCTCCCAAAGAAGAGGGGAGAGGCGCCTTGCCTTTCATCCGCTTGACGTTCCGGACAGCATTTTTATTCGGTTGGGCGGCGGCGGCCGGCCTCGCGCTCGTAATGCCCTATGTGAATGAAATGTTGTTCGAGACGAGAGACGGTTCCCTGACATTGATCATTTTTTCATTCCAAATTTTTTGGCTATCGTTAATCCTGCCGCTAACCGCCGTCTTGCAAGGGGCTGGAAAAGTGAAAATCCCGACGTTGCTCCTTGCGGGTGGACTCGTTGTTAAAATGGTTGCCAATTATATAGGGGTGCCGCTCTTTGACGTGACTGGTGCGGCCCTCGCTGGGAACATCGGGTTGTCAGCCATTTCGTTCGGCCTTCTGCTGTATTTCAAGAAGGTTTGGCCGATTGGACTTGCGCCCGTCCGTTTCTATGGATGGATAGTAGTCGCGACTGTACTGATGGCGGTGATTATTGTCCCGTGGATGATTTTAGGTGACTCGGTATTGGTCGATAACCTGCCATCCCGCGTCGGCTCTGCCCTCATTGCGCTGTCGTCCGTCGCGCTGGGTGCAGCCGTTTTCTTAAGTGTCGTCATGAAATCACGTATAATGGCGGAGAAGGATTGGTATTTGCTGCCGTTTGGCAAACGGTTGGCCGTCATCCAACTATGGCTGAATAAAAATAGAAGGTGAAGAACATGAATCGAATTACAATTATCGGCCTCGGTGCAGGCGAGCTGGAGCAACTATCCATCGGCACCTACCGGAAATTGAAAGAAGCGGACACCATTGTCGCAAGAACAGACCAGCATCCCGCCGTTGCGGAATTAAAGGCGGAAGGTGTGGAACTGGAAAGTTTTGACGGAATTTACGAACGGAATGCTGCGTTTGAGGGGGTCTATGAACAAATTGTCGAGGAACTGCTCCGGATGGCGAGCGATCGACCGGTGACCTATGTCGTCCCGGGGCATCCGCTTGTAGCGGAACGGACCGTGCAGCTATTGATCGAGAGGGAGAACGCCGGTGAAACAAGCCTCGATATCGTGGGCGGCAACAGCTTTCTAGATCCTATTTTCGCCGCACTGCGCATCGATCCGATTGAAGGATTTCAATTGCTTGATGGGACTGATCTGAGGCGGGACGCGGTCCATATGCAGCAACATGTCCTCATTGGGCAGGTGTATGATGCGTTCGTCGCTTCCGAAGTGAAATTGGCATTGATGGAAAAGTACGCATACGATCATCCGGTGACGATTGTGACGGCAGCCGGTTCTTCCAAAGAACAGCTGCGGACCGTTCCGCTGTTTGAACTGGATCGCGAGACGACGATCGACAATTTGACGACGGTGTACGTGCCGCCTGTCGAAAAACGGGAAGAGCGCTTGAAAGAGTGGTCGACGTTCCGTGAAATTATAGCAGCTTTGCGCGCGCCGGATGGCTGTCCATGGGATCGGGAACAGACGCACGAAACGTTGAAACGCTATCTCGTGGAAGAGGCCCATGAGCTATTGGAAGCGATCGACCAGGAGGATGACGATGCCATTATCGAAGAACTGGGCGACGTTCTCTTGCAAGTGTTCCTTCATGCACAAATCGGAGAAGACGATGGATTTTTTGCAATGGAAGACATCTTGGAATCGGTCGGTTCCAAAATGATCCGCCGTCATCCCCATGTGTTTGGTGATATTGATGTGAAAGATTCGGAGGAAGTATTGCGGAACTGGCAGGATATTAAAAAGAGCGAAAAACCGCAGCAAGAGTCTTTATTGAAGGGGCAGGAACGGTCCGAATCATCTTTGTTGACGGCCTTTAATTATCAAAAAGAGGCGGCGAAAGTCGGGTTTGATTGGCCGGATATTGAAGGAGCCTTTGACAAGTTCGAGGAGGAATGGGCGGAATTCCGACAGGAGGTGGAGGAAGGAACGCCCGCAAGCCAAGTGGATGAGCTTGGGGATGTCCTCTTCACGCTCGTCAATCTGGCACGGTTCTTGAAAATCTCGCCGGAAGAGGCGATGATTCACGCCAACCAAAAATTCCATTCACGCTTTTCATTTGTTGAACAACAGGTAAAAGAGGGAAGCGGGAATTTCACCGACTACACACTGGATGAACTGGAAGAGTTTTGGCAACAAGCGAAAGGAAGGGGAAAGAAATGAGATTAGATAAGTTTTTGAAAGTATCCCGCTTGATCAAACGGCGGACTTTAGCGAAGCAAGTGGCCGACCAAGGCCGCATTACGATTAACGGGAAAGTGGCGAAAGCTTCTTCGGTAGTGAAGGCAGGCGATGAATTGGCCATCCGATTCGGCCAAAAAATCGTCACTGCACGAGTCGAGGTATTAAAAGACTCTACGAAAAAAGAAGATGCCGCGTCCATGTACACGATATTGAAAGAGGAAAAGTTGGAAAAGGTGGAACCGGAATTTATTGATGATGAGGATTGAAAAGGGGGAAGTGTGAATTTCAGCAGTTGCGCCGAGATATCAGCTCTCCGGGAAAGTTATCAGCGGTTGTGAAGAAGTATCAGCCGTTCGGTAGAGTTATTAGCAGTTTTGCCAAGATATCAGTCTTCCGGTAGAGTTATCAGCGCCACCGGCAAGCCTGCAAAGAACGGCCGTGCTCTCCTATTGCAACGTGAATGTTCCTGTCATCTTTTCAAGCCACACGGCATAAGATGGCTGTGAACGTACAAGCAAAGGAGGAAGCATATGCAAATCCAGACGGACAGCCCTACGTATACAATCCCATCAGGTGATCATGTAGTCACAATGCGCAACAGAAAAAGAATGGACCTCACTTCAGTCAAATCAATCGACCGGTTCGATCAAGAAGAATTCCTCATTCGGACATCGCAAGGCATGCTGCAAATACGCGGGGAGGAACTGCGCATCGTCCATCTCGATGTCGATAAGGGGCTTCTCACATTGGAAGGGACGGTATCGACCATCCAATACGATGAAGAAGAATCAGGATCACGGAATTTCCTCCATAAATTATTTGGATGAGCCTCTCCGTCCAGTTTCTTAGTCTCCTGGCGATGATCGGGACAGGTGTGGCAGGCGGAGCACTCATCGATTTGATTCAAACCGCGACGGCGAATATGGGAAAACGGTCATTTATCCGGAGGCACGCCATCTGGTTTGAAGCGGGCGGATGGATTGTGGTCGGTTGCGGGTCATTCTATGTCTTGTTCCTCGTCAGGGACGGGGCCTGGCGGATGTATGATCCGATTGCCCAGATTTGTGGATTGCTTTTGTACGCGAGTATTTTCCATAAGCCGTTCCGATTGGTCGGGCGCATCATACTGCTAGTTGTAGTGAGGCCCATATTGCTTGTCTTGCGCATCATCATCTCCATCGTACGGCGGATCATCCGAATTTTCATGAGGCTGATCATCCTTCTCTTCACACCGTTCATCCGGCTCTATCATGCCCTTCGTAGAAAACTCTTTAAAACGAAGGAAGACTGATGTATACTTTATGGAATACTGATCGGATGATGTGAAGAGAGGATGTGCAAGACATGGAGGAACGATCGTCGCGTGCAACAGTGGCATCGATTCAAACCGAATACGTCCGCAATCTCCAAAAACAACAGCAACGTAAGGCGGCGCGGAAAGTCCGATTGTTTCGCAGGCTGGCAATACTTGGCATCATTTCGGCAATCTTTTTCGGTGCATTGATCCACACCCATTTCAAACAGAAACAGGTCTTGGCTGATAAAGAGCAGCAAAAGGCCGAGTTGACTGTCCAATTGCAAGAAGTGCAAGCAGAGCAGGAATTATTGGAAAAGCAGCTTGTGAAATTGGACGATGATGAATATATTGCAAAGTTGGCGAGGAAAGAATATTTCTTGTCAGACCGGAATGAAATCATATTCTCCATCCCAGAAAAGCACCAAAAAAAGGATGGAAATATGGAAGGAAAAGAGTAGTCTTATTGACACTCTTTTTTTGTTGGCTATAATAAGAGTAGGAATCTTGCACTTAGCAGGACCCGTCAATACGGTTGCACGGCTTCCAGTGCGAGGCCCGCTTAAAATTTAAGGAGGAGCATTTTTTTTATGTCAATTGAAGTAGGCAGCAAGTTAGAGGGTAAAGTAACAGGAATCACAAACTTCGGAGCATTTGTTGAGCTACCGAACGGTTCGACAGGCTTGGTCCATATTAGTGAAGTAGCGGACAATTATGTCAAGGACATCAATGATCATTTAAAAGTAGGCGACATGGTTGAAGTGAAAGTGATGAATGTCGGAACAGATGGCAAAATCGGTCTGTCGATTCGTAAAGCACAGCCTGAATCCGAACGCCCACAACGTCCTCAGCGCCCGCATCGTCCTCGTCAAGGCGGCCGGCCAATGAATGATCGTCCAGAAAATTTTGAACAGAAAATGGCAAAGTTCATGAAAGATAGTGAAGAACGCCTCTCCACTCTCAAGAGAGCGACGGAGTCCAAACGTGGTGGACGCGGAGCAAGAAGAGGATAACTTGCTGGCTGTTTCAATTCGGAAAAAATGACATTGCAATCCCCGCCTCATAATGAGGGGCGCGGGATTTTTTTGTCTCAGGGAATTACAAACACTTACGGCCAGGCTCCGAGTGCCTAGGACAAGCAACGCTTAGTCGGCCGGCGCTAAGATGGCTTAAGAAGTGAGACGCCGTCGAACTGGACTATGCTTACGCTTTTATGGCGATTCATGGCTATCCCTTCGAGCAGGAAATCTAGAAACGGTAGCAAATCGACAAGAAAAGCTCATGAAAAAAAGCAGCCTTTTCAGTGCAAAGCTGCTTTTTCTTTTATCCAATTTTCTCTTTTCAATATGGCGGCGGAGGGAGTCGAACCCCCGACCTTACGGGTATGAACCGGACGCTCTAGCCAGCTGAGCTACGCCGCCTTGCTTGCAACAATACTCATAATACATGGGAACCCCGCATGTGTCAACCCGCTTAGGAAAAAAGAAAAACAGTCCCGGAACACGTCGAAACATTTTTTTGGCCACCCGCCAGGAACAGACAATTTCTTGTCGTCCTTCTATGTATACTCAATGAAAAGTGAACATAGGGGGAAATGGGATATGAAAATGATGAGCAATGTGGAACATTCAGCTGGGCAGTCCATCCGTATGTATATCGAGGCAATCGGAAAACGTAAAATGTATCTATTCATCTCACTCTTATTTTTGCTCGGTTCCTTCTTTTTATCGCAAGCGGTCTTGTTTGATGCGGCTGTTCCGTTCTTCCTTCCGGTGTGGGCATTGGCGAAGGCACGTTTCCGAAGACATTTGATTTGGGTCTTTATCGGCGGTATGGCCGGAAGCGCTTTCCTTGGACTTGGACAAGCGGTCCTCCACCTTTTGCAACTTATTCTATTCAATGCAGTCATCAAATACCCATTCACACGGAAATCCGTTCCCATCACCGTTGCGGGTTGTCTAATCGTCGTTCAAGTCGTATGGCAGTTCATCATGCATGCAGGGCAGCCGCCGGTCATGGTCCAGCTGGCCATCGGATACGAAGCGGTGCTTGCCTTATTCATGACCTTTTTCCTGTTTGTCGCCTTTCCCCCGATCGACCGCCTTTATTTTGAAAAATGGACGCCGGAACGTTTGAGTGCGGCCTGTATTATCGGTGCGATGGCGGCGACCGGGATGAGCGGGGTGATGATCGGCCATGTATCAATTGCAAGTACTCTGATCCATTTGACGATTTTGCTCGCGGCTCTGGCGGGCGGAATTCCGTTTTCGACGACGGTCGCGATGATCATTGCAGCTATCATTGGCATAGCAGAGTTATCCTTCACCGGGATGATGGCTGTGTATGGCATGACCGGCTTCCTCGCGGGTGCTTTAAGGCGCTTCGGCAAGATGGGTATTGCCATGTCGGGCCTATTCGTGTCGGTGTTCTTTCTCCTTTATGATTTGACACTGCCATTGGATACTTCCTATTTTGTATCGATCGGAGTGGCTTCGGTATTATTTCTATTGATTCCTACCAAAAAGGTGGAGCCGCTCCGTCATGCGCTGTTTCCGGAACAACAGGAAGTTTCGGAGAAGCGGCAAAAGTGGCTGGCCGAGCGCTTGGATGAACAGTTAGCGGACTTCCAGCAATTTGCGGAGTTCATGTCCACGCTCGTCAAAGACCGATTCTCCTCGACGGATGCAGCGGCCGTACGAGCGGTTCCCTCCATCTGTCAATCCTGTTTCCGCTATTCGAAATGCTGGGAAGGACAGGATGAAGAGATGCCGCGCTTATTTCAGGCATGGGAGGCGACGTATTCTGTGACGAAGAAGGCGGCGCGCCATAAAGTGGAAGAAAAGATACGTTATAAATGCATCCGCTTCACGGGGCTCGTCGCGGAGCTGGAGGAGCAGTCTGCCAGCCGTCTTTTGAACGGCCAGCTTCAGCATGGCCGTAAGATGTTGGCCCTCCAACTGAGGGATATGAGCGCTCATCTAGAGAAGATGATGAATGAAATCAAAGAGGACATTTCCGTCTACAAACCGGATGAGGAGGAGATTGCCAAGTCGCTGAAAGAAAGGAACATCGAATTTTTCCAGATCGATATTCTGTCAGGTGAGAGGGGGGCCCGCCGGATTGTCATCTGTATCCCGGAAAAGCGATCCGATTTCGAAACGGATACGACCGTGGCGGAACGATTGGTGCTGCCGGTATTGGAGGAGCAGTATAATGAACCGTTCCAAGTCGTCAAGTCGTCTGTCCAGCAGCATCCGTTCCCTCATTTACAATTGACATTCGGTTCCGCTGTTCGTTTTTCATTGGAATACGGGATTGCAGCGGCGTCGGGAAGTGGGTCCTTCCAAGCGGGGGACGCTTATGAAGTTTTTCCAATCCATGACGGTTTGACGGCTGTTCTGCTGTCGGATGGAATGGGACAGGACTTGAATGCCTACCGGGAGAGCAGAAAAGTGATCCGGTTGATGCGTGAGTGCTTAAATCGGAAGATGAACCCTGAAACGGCAATGCACACGCTGCATTATATGATGGCGCTGAATGGGTTGGACGATATGTACGCCACGCTGGATCTCGCTTTGGTCGACTTGCAGGAAGGCCGTCTGTGGTCCTGGAAGGCCGGATCCATGAGTACGTATATCAAAAGAGGGGAAGACTTTATCAGATTGGACAGTAAATCGGTCCCGGTCGGCTTTTTACCATCATTTTCAGTGGAGGCAAAAAATGAAGAAGTGAAATCGGGTGACTTGATTATCATGATGACGGATGGTCTGTTAAATGGCGAGATTTCATTGGAAATACAAGAGAAGGCAATATACAGCACACTTGAAAGATACGGACATTCGGATTGTGATAAGATCGCCGACCGGATTATGAATGAAATGGAGCGCAGGTTCAGGGCGATAGGGGATGACCGGACGGTGCTCGTCATGAGGGTGGACCATTCCCTTCCGAAATGGACTGGATTCAGACCGAATTCACCGGTTATTTCCCGGGAAAAGATGATAGGATAGAGAGAAGTGAAAGAGTTGGAGGGATGGTGAAGCTTTGGGAGGATTCGAACGGACCGTTTTACGTTTCATTGAGAAAAATGGACTTGTGAAACGAGGGGATCGTTTGTTGATCGCTTGTTCAGGGGGCATCGATTCCGTTGCGGTTCTCCATTTTATGGCGAGCCGCCGAAAAAGGTGGGGGATCGATGTCGCGGCTGTTCATGTGGATCATATGTTAAGAGGGGAGGAGTCTGCCGAGGACGGTGTGCTGGTGAACCGCTTATGCAAGAGGTACAGCATTCCGTTTTACGGCAGAAGTGTGCCTGTCCCCGACATACTTGCAGAAAAGGGGGGCAATGTCCAAGCGGTATGCCGTATTGGAAGATATGCTTTATTTGAAGAAATTATGCAAAAGGATGATTTCGCCAGCTTGGTGACGGCCCATCATGCCGATGATCAGCTGGAAACGATGTTGATGCAGATGACCAAAGGGAATCCGCCGCTCGGCATGCCGGCAGAACGGGAAATGGTCATCGGCAGGCTGATCCGTCCGTTCTTCCCGGTTACCAAAGCGGAAATTAAGGCGTATGTTGCGGAGAATGGATTACCGTATCGAGAAGACCCAAGCAATGAAAGCGACGACTACATGCGGAACCGCATCCGTCATCAGCTACTGCCCTTCATCTTGGAGGAAAATGCATCGGCGGCTGTGAATGCCGTCCGGATTTCCAACAGATTGCAAGAGGATAATGAGTTGCTTTGGCAGCTTGCCGAGGAGCGGGTTGGCCAATTCGTACAATTTGATGAAAACGCACTCCCTTTCATTGAAGACAATGCCTTTTTCAGCATGCCCGCCGCTTTACAAAGGAGGGCGATTCCTCTACTATTGAATTATCTTTATGATGGTCGGCGTTTATCGGTGGAATACCGTGACGCGCTAACTGAACAACTGCTGCGTCATGTTTCTTCGCAACAAGGAAATGTCACGGTTGACCTGCCGGAAGGATTTCGTTTTGTAAGGGAATATGGCAAATTGTTTTTCATTCAAAGACGAATTGCCGATGAACCGACAACTCAAAAACGATTGGAGAAAGGCGTTTGGACTCCATGGACAAATGGGCTCGAGCTTCTTTGGGATGATGCACACAAAGTAGAGGAAGACATGCTGGAGGATGGAACCGAAATCATGTATTTCACTCTCCCCGATGCGGCTTTTCCGCTTTTCGCACGGACAAGGGAGGACGGCGACCGGATCCTATTGGAAGGGATGCCGAATCCGAAGCGGCTATCGAGGCTGTTCATCGACGAAAAGATCGCAAGGACGGAACGCGATCGTTTGCCCGTAATTGTTACCGCCCAAGGGGATGTATGTGCTGTACCAGGAGTGCGATACGGCACGGCTTTCTCGAAGAGGAGGACCGGCCAGCCATACATATTTGCAATGAAGAGACGAACTGCACTTGCAGAAGATAAACTCCTAGAGAATTAGTGGAAGAGGGTGGATTTCGATGTTGGCAAAAGATATCGAAGAAGTACTGATTACGGAAGAAGAAATAGAAGGAAAAATTAATGAGCTCGGTGCCGTTTTAACCGAAGAATACCAAGATAAGTTTCCGCTTGCCATCGGTGTGTTGAAAGGTGCATTGCCTTTCATGAGCGATCTGATGAAGAAGATTGACGCTTACATCGAATTGGATTTCATGGACGTGTCCAGTTATGGCAACGCGACCGTCTCCTCAGGTGAAGTGAAAATCATCAAAGACTTGAACACCAGCGTAGAAGGACGGGATGTCCTTATTATCGAGGACATTATCGACAGCGGAAAAACATTAAGCTATCTCGTTGACCTGTTGAAATATCGGAAGGCCAACTCCATTAAAATTGTAACTTTGCTGGATAAACCGACCGGGCGTAAGGTCGATCTGAAAGCTGATTATGTTGGCTTCATCGTCCCGGATGCCTTCGTCGTAGGGTATGGTTTGGACTACGCGGAAAAATACAGGAACTTGCCTTATATCGGCGTATTGAAAAAGGAAATCTATTCTTTCTAAGAGATTGCCCGAATAGCCTTTTTGGCGTTGCCGAGGGAATACTCTTTATCTAAGGCATTTCCTTTGGAGATTGAAACCAACCTATGTTAAGATTTACAATAGTTTTCTTTTACTGAGTGAGGAGGCTTGGGATGAATCGGATATTTCGTTACTTTCTATTATATGGATTGATATTCCTGGCAATCATGGGAATATTCAGTTCTTTAAACAGTACAAATCCGAAGTTGAAAGAGATTACTACCAGTGAATTCATCTTAGCTCTGCAAGATGGGGAAGTAACCTCCTTGACACTCCAACCAAATCAGCTTGTATATGAAGTTAGAGGGGAAATGAAGGGTTACGAGAAAGGCGAGGAATTCGTAACGAATATTGCGCAGAATGATGATCAGCTGCTAAGTAATATTCATGAACTTGCCCGTAAAATGGAAATTGATGTAAAAAAAGCACCTGAAACAAGTGCTTGGGTTTCTTTCTTTACTGGTCTTGTCCCGTTTATTATCATTTTCATCCTTTTCTTCTTCCTGTTAAATCAGGCGCAAGGCGGTGGCGGTGGCCGTGTCATGAACTTCGGGAAAAGCAAGGCGAAGCTTCATACGGATGATCGGAAAAAAGTCCGTTTTACAGATGTTGCAGGAGCGGATGAAGAAAAGGCGGAGCTTGTGGAAGTCGTTGATTTCCTGAAAGATTCGCGGAAGTTTGCGGAAGTCGGCGCACGGATTCCAAAAGGGATTTTGCTCGTCGGACCTCCGGGTACCGGTAAGACGTTATTGGCCCGTGCAGTTGCGGGTGAGGCAGGCGTGCCATTCTTCTCGATCTCGGGTTCCGATTTCGTGGAAATGTTCGTTGGGGTCGGGGCTTCCCGAGTACGTGACCTCTTTGAAAACGCGAAAAAGAATGCACCTTGTATCATATTCATTGACGAAATCGACGCGGTTGGCCGTCAACGGGGTGCAGGCCTCGGCGGCGGACATGATGAGCGGGAACAGACATTGAACCAGTTGCTCGTCGAAATGGACGGCTTCGGGGAAAATGAAGGCATCATCATCGTGGCAGCAACAAACCGACCGGATATTTTGGATCCAGCCCTATTGCGTCCCGGCCGTTTTGACCGGCAGATCACTGTCGGAAGACCGGATGTCAAAGGACGGGAAGCTGTTTTGCGCGTGCACGCACGCAATAAGCCTCTCGATGATTCAGTCAACTTGAAGGCACTTGCTCAACGGACGCCAGGTTTTTCCGGTGCGGATCTGGAGAACTTGCTGAACGAAGCTGCGCTCGTGGCAGCACGCCGCGGCAAGGATAAAATCGATATGGCCGACATTGACGAGGCGACAGACCGTGTCATTGCGGGACCGGCGAAAACGAGCCGTGTCATTTCGGAAAAAGAACGGAATATTGTCGCATTCCACGAAGCAGGCCATGTTGTCGTCGGCTTGATGCTCGACGATGCGGAAATCGTCCACAAGGTAACCATTGTCCCACGCGGCCAAGCGGGCGGATATGCCGTCATGCTGCCGAAAGAGGACCGTTACTTCATGACGAAGCCGGAGCTTTTGGATAAAATTGCAGGGCTCCTCGGTGGCCGTGTAGCGGAAGAAATCGTCCTTGGTGAAGTGTCGACCGGGGCACATAATGATTTCCAGCGCGCCACAGGTATTGCCCGATCCATGGTGACGGAATACGGAATGAGCGATAAGCTCGGACCGATGCAGTTCGGCCAGTCCCAAGGCCAAGTTTTTTTGGGCAGGGATTTCAACTCCGAGCAAAATTATTCTGAATCCATTGCTTATGAAATTGACCAAGAAATGCAACGCATCATTAAAGAGCAGTATGAGCGGACGAGACAGATTCTGACGGAAAAACGGGATCTGCTTGACTTGATCGCGACTACACTTCTTGAAGTGGAAACTCTTGATGCCGAGCAGATCAATCACTTGAAAGACCACGGCACATTGCCGGATCGACCATATGAACGGAATGGCAAGGACAAAGATGCTATCGCCGTTACAGACAACGAACAAGACTCCGCGATCCCGGATGTCACGGGCGCACCTACGGATCCTTCTATCGGCGACTTGCCGAAAGAAAACAGTGGCGACCGTCCACTGAGACCGATCGACGAAGAACGTAGGGACTGAACGATGAATGATAGCCGACTGTTTCTTTCGAAGCGGTCGGCTATTTTTCTATTAGTCTTCATAGTATGAAATTTCCCATTCGCATAAGTCGGAACCTGAGTCGGATTTATGGTATGATGTGGTGGAAAAAAGTCGGAATAAGCGAGGAAACCATTATGATCTTAGTGTTAGATACCGGTAATACGAATATTGTCCTTGGGGTATATGAACAAGAAGAGTTGAAATACCATTGGCGAATGGAAACATATAGGCATAAGACGGAAGACGAGTATGCCATGCAAGTGAAGTCTCTCTTCACGCATGTCGGTCTTTCTTTTGATGATATTAACGGCATCATCATTTCATCCGTCGTCCCGCCTGTCATGTTCCCGCTGGAGCAGATGTGCCGAAAATACTTCAACCAAAAACCGCTCATTGTCGGACCGGGCATGAAGACCGGTTTGAACATCAAGTATGAGAATCCACGTGAGGTCGGAGCAGACCGGATTGTAAACGCCGTAGCCGCTATCCATGATTACGGTGACCCGCTCATCATCGTCGATTTCGGAACTGCCACGACCTATTGTTATGTGAATGAACGCGGCGAATACATGGGTGGCGCCATTGCCCCGGGAATCGGCATCTCCATGGAAGCCCTATTTGACCGGGCATCCAAGCTGCCGCGTATTGAATTGACCCGGCCGGAACATGTCATAGGAAAGAATACGGTAGCCGCCATGCAGGCGGGCATCGTCTATGGCTACGTAGGCCAAGTCGAAGGTATTGTTGCCCGGATGAAAGCACAAAGTAAAGTGGAACCGACCGTCATTGCAACCGGGGGACTTGCCGATTTGATAGCAAGCGAAACGGATGTCATCGATGTTGTTGATAATTTCCTGACGTTGAAAGGGCTTCATTTGATTTATGAACGAAATATGAGTGAACGAGAACTTCCCCGAGTGAAGGAGAGATTGAACAATGAGTGATTACTTAGTGAAAGCCGTTGCATATGAAGGGACGATCCGGGCCTATGCCGTCCGATCGACCGATATGGTGGCCGAGGTGCAGCGTCGGCATACTATGTGGCCCACTGCAACTGCAGCACTCGGCCGGACGATGACGGCGGCGGCCATGATGGGTGCCATGGCGAAAGGAAACGACAAGCTGACGATAAAAGTCGAAGGGAACGGGCCGATCGGTGCGATGATAGTCGATGCCAATGCCAATGGCGAAGTACGAGGCTATGCCACGAACCCCCATGTCCATTTTGAGTTGAACGACCAAGGGAAATTGGATGTTCGACGTGCTGTCGGAACAGAGGGAATGTTGACGGTCGTAAAAGATCTCGGTCTGCGTGATTTCTTTACCGGTCAAGTTCCGCTCGTTTCGGGGGAAATTGCCGAGGACTTCACGCAGTATTTTGTCGTTTCCGAGCAGGTTCCTTCCGCTGTGGGGCTTGGGGTGCTTGTCAATCCGGATAATACAGTGAAGGCGGCAGGCGGTTTTATTATCCAAGTAATGCCAGGGGCTACTGACGAAACAATCAGTCTGTTGGAAGAAAAGATCGCCAGTGTAGATCCGATTTCAAAACAGATCGACCGGGGCTTGACGCCGGAAGAAATCCTCGGTGAGGTCCTAGGGACGGAACAAGTGACCGTCTTGGATCGTTTGGATGTAAAGTTCTCATGCAATTGCTCGAAGGAACGATTCGGGAATGCCATTATCGGGTTGGGTGAAAAAGAAATTCGGGAAATGATTGAAGAGGACGAAAAAGCGGAGGCACATTGCCATTTCTGCCTGGAGACGTATACGTATTCAAAAGATGAACTAGAAGGTTTTATCGATGAAATACGGTCACAATCCTAAGGAAGTTCCCCCGAAACGAAGATTGAAGACCAAGCCGCTCCTCATTTTGATCGGTATCCTGTTTGCTTTCAATGTCCTCTGGTTCATCGGCTGGTTGATTCCCGACAAGCCTAAGAATTCGGATGAAGTCGTGGCGACGGTTGCGGGGGAGCCGATCATGCGGGAGGAGTGGCTGACAGCTATGGAAGAGGAAGTGGGCCGTGAAACGTTATTGGACCTGGTCAATGGACGGGTTATGGAAGCGGCGGCCAAGCGGTATGGCATCAAGGTGACCGATCAAGAAATTGATACGGAGCTTGCATTGATCGCTTCCGTCGGAGGTCAATCGTACTCCGGCCTGGACGCTGAAAAGATGCGCCAAAAAGTCCGTTCCAATTTGATATTGGAAAAGGTATTGACCAATGATGTCATCATCCACGATCAGGAGATCGAAGATTACTATGATACCAATACGAGCCTCTATCATATTGAGACTTCCTATCGTACTTCCATGATCGTCTTGCCGAGTAAGGAAGAGGCAGAACAGGCCGCCGAAGAGTTGGCGGATGGATCGAATTTTGCGGTCCTCGCCAAAGAGCGGTCCATCGATGCAGCCTCGGCAAGCCTTGGTGGGGATGTCGGTTATATCAACGATTCGACAAATGCCATCGACCAGGCGATAGTGGAGGCGGCTGTCGGGGGCAAGGTCGGGAAACCGAGTGATGTCATCCAATTGAAAGACGGTACATATGCAATTGTTCTTGTCAATGAAGTGGTGGAAGGGCGCTCCTTCAAACTGAACGAAGTCAAAGATCAGATTAAGCGTGAATTGGCCTTGGAACAATTGTCCCAGTCCGTTAGTCCAGAGATGTTCTGGAAAGAATTCGACGCGGAATGGTTTTATGGGAAATAAAGAAAAAGCTGTCTGCGGGCAGCTTTTTTGCTTATCAAGATATTTTGTTAGAAAATTAGGGTAAATTTCAGAGGTATCCTCATTGACAAAAGTCACAATTCAGTAGTACAATAAAACATATTAATATAGTAGGGATTGGGAGAGGATAGGAATGAGTAGAGTCGGAAATTCGATTGTAGATTTAGTTGGAAAGACACCGCTCGTGAAGTTGAACCGTTTGACAGGGCCGGAAGACGCGGAAGTATACTTGAAATTGGAATACTTCAACCCGGGCTCCAGCGTCAAAGACCGTATTGCGCTTGCCATGATTGAAGCTGCTGAGAAATCGGGAGAATTGAAAGAGGGCGGCACATTGATCGAGCCGACTAGCGGAAATACGGGAATCGGTTTAGCGATGATTGCCGCGGCGAAAGGATATAAGGCTGTTCTCGTCATGCCGGATACGATGAGCTTGGAGCGCCGCAATTTGCTTCGTGCGTACGGGGCGGACCTTGTTTTGACACCGGGGTCGGAAGGAATGAAAGGTGCCATTGCAAAAGCGGAAGAACTGGCGAAAGAGAATGGCTGGTTTGTGCCACAACAATTCAACAATGAGGCAAATCCGGAAGTCCACCGTTTGACAACTGGTCCGGAAATCGCCGATGCGTTGGACCGTGTCGATGCTTTTATTTCTGGCATCGGTACTGGTGGAACGATTACAGGGGCAGGCAGCGTATTGAAAGAACGCTTCCCGGAAGTGAAAATTGTGGCGGTCGAGCCGACGGATTCCCCGGTCCTTTCGGGCGGCAAACCAGGTCCTCATAAAATCCAAGGGATCGGCGCCGGGTTCATTCCGAAAGTATTGGATACCGAGATCTATGATGAAATCATCCAAGTGTCCAACGACGAATCATACGAAATAGCAAGACGTGCAGCGCGCGAAGAGGGAATCCTGGGAGGCGTTTCTTCGGGCGCAGCCATCTTTGCGGCATTGAAAGTGGCAAAAGAACTGGGTAAAGGCAAAAAAGTCGTTGCCATCCTCCCATCGAACGGAGAACGCTACTTGAGCACCCCGCTCTATCAATTTGACGAATAAGGGATTTGCGAAAGAAGGAGTCTAATTGCTCCTTCTTTTTTATTACTTAGGAAATTATAAAATTCGGGCATGTGGATAACCTTCAAAATTAGGTTTGTTTACGTCCAGCTCCGGGCGCTAGAGGCTCGGGGTCATAAGCCAAAGCTGCTCTGTGGCAAAAAGCGCCACGCCGCATCTTCGTCTTATGCCTGTCGCCTCTGAGCAAGCGCCCTGCGCTTTTGTTCTTGGGTTGGTGCATAAACCGGTATCGCTGGGAATGGCGTGAGGTGTTGAAACTGTCATGGGGCGGCGGGACTGGCATGCCCCCAAAAATTCCTTCCCCCGCACCCGAGCCCAAAGCAGAGCGGAAGGAAAAATCCGGGCGGCCTCCGGTTTCGGAGTAGCGTAATCGCCTTCTGCCACGGTAAGATAGAAGGACTATGAATGAACCAGGGGGAACGGAACATGCAAGGACAGAAACCGGGCTATACCACGACGAAAATGACGAAGGAGCAATTTTTCCAAGCTTATAAGAAATTGGCGCAGGGGGATGAAAAGCATATTCTTCTGGAAAGCGGGCGGGGTGGCGAGATGTGCATTGCGGGAATTGATCCGCTTGTCACGCTACAGGCAATGGAAGGGGACCGGCTCCGAATGGAATGGCGCGACGGCCGGAGTGAAATCCGGGAGGGCGATCCTCTCCACCTGCTGACGGAATTCGTACAGGATTTTGAGATGGAGCGCGTGCCGGAACTGCCGGCTTTCCAAGGCGGAGTGCTTGGTTTTATCAGCTATGATTATGTGCGCCGCTATGAAACTTTGCCGGATCTGGCACAGGATGACCTCGGAACGCCGGATCTGTATTTTTATTTATTCGACCGGTGGGCGGTGTTTGATATTGCAACGGAGACTGCATATTTCATGACGCTTCCGGATTGTCAAGAAGCCCCTTCTGCCGTAGCGGCCCAGTGGTTGGATGCGGCCTCCGCGACTCAAAAGCCGAAATGGGAGAATGTGTCGGCGGACTATAAAATGCCGGAACAAGTCGATGTCTCCGTAACAGGCCCCGAATTCGAGCAAATGGTGCGCGACGTCCAGCATTATATTGCGCAAGGCGACGTCATTCAAGTGAATTTGACCGTTCGCCAATCACAAGCGTCGGCGGTCGCTCCACTTGATATGTACGAAGCGCTCCGAGCCTTGAATCCATCGCCTTACATGGCCTCCCTCGGCGCCCCGGAATTCGCGGTCGTCTCGGGCTCTCCTGAACTCCTTTTGAAAAAGCGCGGCGATGAATTGAGCACCCGGCCGATTGGCGGGACGAGACGGAGAGGGCAAGATGAGAAGGAAGACGCCGCATTGCAGGCGGAACTCTTGTCGAATGAAAAAGAGAAAAGTGAACATAAAATGCTCGTCGACCTGGAAATGAAAGATTTCGAAGGCGTCTGTATGCCTGGCACCGTCGAGACGGATGAATTCATGGTCATCGAAAAATATTCCCACGTCATGCACCTCGTCTCGAATGTCAGGGGAACGGCCGCGGAAGGGTTGTCGAACGCGGAAATCATCCAAGGAATCTTCCCTGGCGGATCCATCACAGGCGATCCGAAACTTCGGACAATGGAAATCATCGAGGAATTGGAGCCGACGCGGAGAGGGCTTTACACCGGCTCGATCGGCTGGTTTGATTTCAATGGGGATGCGGAACTGAATATCGTCATCCGGACCGCTTATATCAAAGACGGCATCGCTCATATCCAGGCAGGCGCGGGTCTCGTGGCGGAGTCTGTCCCGGAAGCGGAGTACATCGAATCGTTGAATAAGGCAAAAGCCCTTTGGCAGGCGAAGGAAATGGCGGAATCACTGAACCGGATAACGGAGGAGGGATAAGGCATTCATGTTATGTTGGATGAATGGTGAATATCAAGAGGCTGCGGAGTTGACCATTTCCCCGTTCGATCATGGCTTCCTCTACGGAGTCGGTTTTTTCGAAACGTTTCGGACCTACGAGGAACATGTATTTTTATTCCGGGAGCATATGGAACGATTGCGTGCTGCGCTTACTGAATTCCGAATTTCGATGCCTTACGGAGACCGAGAGATATTGGATGCAGTACGGCGGCTCGATCGGGATGCGGGCGATGGGGATGGCTACTTCCGGCTGAATGTCTCGGCGGGCGTGCATGATATCGGGCTGGCTCCGAGTGCCTATGAGACTCCGAATGTCATCCTGTTTCGTAAAGCACTCTCTCCCGCAGTGCGCGGAACGGAGAAACAAGGTGTTTGGCTCGAGACTCCGCGTAATCGGCCGGAAAGTGATATCCGGCAAAAATCGCATAATTTCTTGAACAATGTCAGGGGCCGACTGGAGCTCCCATCCTTGAAGGATCAAGAGGGGCTTTTCCTGACGGCGGACGGGCATGTGGCGGAAGGTGTCACGTCCAACGTCTTCTGGATGAAAGGCGGAGAACTATTCACGCCCGCTATCGAAACGGGAATCTTGCCAGGAACGACGCGGGCATTTCTGCTGCGATTGGCGGAAGTTTCGGATATTCGAGTGAATGAAGGGTTTTATCCGAAAGTGACGGTGGAGGCTGCGGATGAAGTGTTCGTCTCCAATGCTGTCCAGGAAATTGTGCCGTTGTCTTCCGTGGGGGGGATTCCATTTCCCGGAGTGTCGGGGGTTTATTATAAAAGACTGCATGACGCCTACGTGCAAGCAATAGATGAAATGAAAGAGAGTGGACTGGAATGGAGTTAGCGAATGCTCGGGACGTCTATCGATTCGGCAAAGCCGAATTGGATTTCCGGAATGAGACCGTCGTGATGGGAATTTTGAATGTCACGCCGGACTCGTTCTCGGATGGCGGACGTTTTAATACGATTGATACGGCCTTGCAACGGGCGGAGATAATGGTCCGGGAAGGTGCCAAGATCATCGACGTCGGGGGTGAATCCACCCGTCCCGGCCATGTTCCGATTTCGTCGGGTGAGGAGATTGAACGGATTACCCCGGTCATCGAGGCGCTGACTCGCAAACTGGATTGCGCCGTATCGATTGATACATATAAATCGGATGTGGCCGAGGCGGCTGTCCAAGCGGGCGCCCATATTATCAACGACATTTGGGGGGCCAAGCATGATCCGGCAACTGCTCAAGTTGCGGCGAAATACGGAGTGCCTATCATCCTCATGCACAATCGCAAGGAAGCCGTTTACGATGGTCCTATAATGGAGGAGGTTCTTGCCGACTTGGAGGATAGTGTGTCGATTGCGCTGGAAGCGGGTGTGCCAAAGGACGATATCTGGCTCGATCCAGGCATCGGCTTCGCCAAGGACACCGCCCAGAATATAATTGTCATGCAAGGGCTACAGCAGATTTCCGACATGGGTTACCCCCTCCTGCTTGCCACTTCCCGGAAACGGATGATCGGCAATGTGCTGGGCCTGCCGGTGGATGAACGGATGGAAGGCACGGGGGCGACGGTCTGTTATGGGATGGAGCGTGGTTGCCACATGGTGCGCGTTCATGACGTGAAAGAAATTTCTCGGATGGTGAAGATGATGGATGTCCTGACAGGGAAAACGGCGTTCGTGGGAGAGGAGTGACGATGTGGATTATATTCATTTGAATGAAATGCAGTTTTTCGGATATCATGGCGTCTTGCCCGAAGAGACAAAGCTCGGGCAGCGTTTTAGGGCATCCGTGACGCTGGCGCTCGATTTATCGGAAGCCGGAAAGACGGATGCGTTGGAGAAGACGGTGAATTATGCGGAAGTGTACAGTGTATGCAAATCTGTTGTAGAAGGAGAACCGCTCAAGCTGATCGAGTCCGTCGCGGAAGAGCTGGCGGATCGGATTCTGAACAGTTTCGGGGAGCAAGTGCTCGGCGTCCGTGTCCTGCTCGTCAAGCCCGATCCGCCGATCCATGGGCATTATGCTTCTGTAGCAGTTGAAATCACAAGGGGGCGGTTTACGTGAACGTCGCTTATCTTTCAATCGGCTCGAACATCGGCGATCGGCTCCGCCACTTGCAGGAGAGTGTAAAGGCCCTTCATTCCCAGGAGGGGATTGAAGTGACGGCGGTGTCGTCCATTTATGAAACAGAGCCGATCGGCTATATCGGCCAGGCGGACTTTTTGAATATGGCCGTGGAACTTCAGACGGACCTGGACCCTTATGCTCTGTTGAATGTATGCCAGCAGATTGAGTATGACCAGGGACGGAAACGGCTGATCCGTTGGGGACCCCGGACCATCGACCTTGACATATTGCTTTATAATAACGAAAATATTGAATCGGAGAACCTAATTATCCCCCATCCGCGTATGCAGGAGCGGGCCTTTGTTCTTGTGCCCCTTTTTGAAATAGCGCCTGAGCTTGCTATTTCGGGAAAAGCGGTTCAAACGAATGGCGTGCGTCTGTGGAAGAAAATCGATGAAGTCACTTCTTTTTTGAGTGAAACTCTCTTGTAAAGGCCATTGATCGAACGCATTCGCTATTGAAATGGCCTAGCGTGGACAGGGAGTGGCCGATTTTAGTGCAGTTTGATAGGGAAAATTCGAGCTGTCGCATCGTTGTGACAGCTCTTTTAGGTTTATCGACCAAGAAAACGTGTCGGGGCGGCCCAAATTGTGTACAATAGGTGCATGCTATCCTGTGAAGCGGATAAACATGAAGGAGTGAAAGAAATGTCCCATCTGGACGAATTAAATGATCAGCTTTTGGTGAGACGCCAGAAGATGGAAGATATACGGGA